>NZ_JBHXCW010000337.1:0-6725 GCF_042725365.1 Lentzea sp. NPDC060358
CAGCGCCTCTTCAGCGCGTCGTGAGGTGGCTAGCCGGTCGTGCCCGGCGGCAGCAGCTGCTGCACGTCCAGGCGGCCGGAGAGCACGTCCTCGGTGTCCATCATGTCGGCGACCCGCTGGAGCCGGATCGGGTTCAGCGACAGCGGGAACGTGCCCACGGACACGAGCGCGGCGGTCGGCTGGTCGACGTCGGCGTAGCTCGTCAGCGAGTCCTGCACGCCGAGCTTGTTGGTCTGCGCGCGCTGCTGGGCGTCGCGCAGTACGTCCCGGAACACCCGGAGGGTCTTCGGGTTGGCGTCGGCGAACTTCTTCGACGCCGCGTAGCCGGACATCGGGAAGTCCAGTGTCGGGCCGCGCGCGGTGTCGGTGAGGATCTTCGCGCCGATCTTGCGCTGCGCCTTCGTGATGAACGGCTCGATCATGAACGCCGCGTCCACGGTGCCCGAGGTCAGCGCGTTCTCCATGTCCGCGAACGCCATGGACTTGAACTTGATCTTCTGCTTCTCGACCGCGGCGGTGTCCAGCACGGCACGGGTCGTCAGCGCGCCGATGTCGGTCTCGCTGTTCACGGCGATGGTCGGGCTGGAGTTCTTGCCGGCGTCGTCGTAGTTCGACGTCGCCGACGTGACCAGCGCCATCGAGTTCGGACCCGCCTGGTAGGCCTCGCCCTGCAGCTGCAGTTCGGTGCCCTCGGCGACGGCGCGGAAGAGGCTGACGTGCGTGGCCCACGTGATGTCCAGCGTGGTGTCCAGCTGCTTGATGGCCTCGGCCTCGCTCGGCTGCGTGACCAGGTTGACCTGCAGGCCGGCCTTCTCGAACAGCTTCTCGGTCAGCGCGATGCGCAGCGGGGCCACGTCGACGACGGGCAGCACGCCGATGCGCAGGATGTTGCGCTCCACGTCCGCGTTGCCGCCGTTCGAAGAACCTCCGAACAGGCCGCAGCTCGCGGTCAGAACACACGTGATGAGCACTGCGGCAAGCCGCAGAGCTTTGGCTCGGGTAGCCATGGCACCTCTCGCCGGTAGGCCTGAGTAGCATCGAATTGATCAGTGAGCGTCGCCACAGACCAGGTGGTCCACAGCCTCAACTGGGCGTTCGGACGAACGAGGGGCGTGCCGACAACCGGGGATGTTAACCACCTGAACGTATGAAACGACACCCCGTCTCGATACGGTGAGTGCTTCTGGAGACTTCCCCCGGACAGGGGGTGACCATTACGCTCCCCGCCGGGTGGCACTGGTTGTTGTCGACCGACGTGTCTTCAGACGGGGTAGGGCGCCTCACCGGGCGAACCGCCTCTGTGCTGCAATTCGGCCCGTTTGACGAGTCCATGCTCGGTCCTGGGGAGAGACCGGGACACTGCTGCTGGAAGAGGAAGCCCAGAGTGGCCCGACGTGAGAGAGGTCCCAGCCAGTTTGGCGTGGGTGACACCACACGCTCCGAAAGGCCCGAATCGGGTGACGGACTGGCTGCGCTGGGTGACGGAACGATGAACGCGACACCGGACCCGGTGAGTCGCGACATCGTTGCCGGACCCGGTTCAGGACCTGCCCGATCCGCGCCCTGGCGCCTGCGGAACTGGCGGCTGCGCACGAAGCTGCTCGCCGTCCTGCTGATCCCGACGATCTGTGCCCTTGCCCTGGGTGGTCTGCGCGTGCGCGGCGACCTCCAGGCCGCGACGGAGTTCAACAACCTCGCGAACCAGATCCAGCTCGAGACAGCGGTCGCCGACCTGGTGCAGCAGCTGCAGCGCGAACGCGACCTGTCGGTCAGCTACGTCGCGTCGAACAAGAAGGTCGACCGGGTCGTCCTCGAGCGCCAGCTGCGCCGGGTGAACGACACGAGCGAGGCCTTCAACGCCAGGATCTCCGAGCTGAGCTCCGACCTGAACCCGACCGCCGTCGAGCGGTTCCAGGTCGCGGCCAAGCAGCTCGACCGCCTGAACAGCCTCCGCAACTCGGTGCGCGACACCCAGTACCCCGCGGAAGCCGTCCAGCGCACCTACTCGGAGTCGATCGAGACGCTCATCAACCTCGGTGAGCAGACGATCTCCGAGATCAACGACCCCGAGCTGGTGCGACTGCACCTGACCACGAACGCCATCGCGCGCATCAAGGAGCAGGAGTCGCTCAAGCGGGCGATCCTCCTGGACGTCTTCCAGCGCAAGGGGTTCACGCCGTCCCAGACGCGGTCGCTGCAGGCCGCGGACGCCGAGCTCGACGCGGCCCGCAACGACTTCCGCAAGTCGGCGACCGCGGAGCAGGCGAAGATCTACGACGACACGGTCACCGGCCTGATCGTCGACACCGCGAACGACATGCAGGAGTCGGCGCTCAACCAGCAGGCCCGCCCGGTCAAGGACTTCACCCAGCTGACGTCCGAGAAGTGGGACATCGCCGCCACGCTGACGGTCAACCTGACCCGTGACGTCGAGAACCTGCTGGTCGAGCAGCTGCAGAACAAGACCGACGAGCTCGCGAGCGACACCCGCACCAGGGCGTACATCGAGTCCGGCGTCGTGCTCGCGATCCTCGCGCTCGCGCTGCTCATGGCGCTGTTCGTCGCCCGCTCGATCCTCAACCCGCTGCGCACGCTGCGCCGCACCGCCCTCGACGTCGCCGACCACGGCCTCCCGGACGCGGTCGAGCGGATCCTCGCCGACCCGAACCCGGAGAACGCGGCCAAGACCGCCGTCGAACCGGTGCCGGTGCACACGCGGGAAGAGGTCGGCCAGGTGGCGCGCGCGTTCGACGCGGTGCACGGTGAAGCGGTGCGACTGGCCGCCCAGCAGGCCCTCCTGCGTGACAACGTCAACGCGATGTTCGTCAACCTCTCCCGCCGCTCTCAGGCCCTGGTCGAGCGCCAGCTGAACCTGATCGACCGGCTGGAGCAGGACGAGCAGGACCCGGACCAGCTGGCCTCGCTGTTCGAGCTGGACCACCTCGCGACCCGCATGCGCCGCAACTCGGAGAACCTCCTGGTCCTCTCGGGCACGGACCTCTCACGGCGCCTGACCCGGCCCGTCCCGGCCGCCGAGGTCCTCGGTGCCGCGGTCTCCGAGGTCGAGCAGTACGCCCGCGTGCAGGTCGGCCAGACCCCGGACCTCACGGTCCAGGGCCGCGCGGTCAACGACCTCGTGCACCTCATCGCCGAGCTGCTGGACAACGCCACGGCGTTCTCCGACCCGGTCACCAAGGTCACCGTCCGCACGGCCAAGACCCGCAAGGGCGAGCTGGCGATCGAGATCCAGGACCGCGGCGTGGGCATGGGCGACCAGGAGATCCTGGACGCGAACGAGCGCCTGGCGGACCCGCCGGACGTCGACGTCGCCGTCTCCCGCCGGATGGGCCTGTACGTGGTCGCGCGGCTCGCCAAGCGCCACGACATCAAGGTCCGCCTGCGCGGCAACGAGGACATCGAGGGCGGCACGACGGCACTGGTGATCGTGCCGGAGACGCTCATCGCGATCCCCGGTCAGACGCCGGTCTCGGCCCCGCCGCCCGGCTCCGGCTCGCTGGCCTCGGCGTTCGGCATGTCGCCGAACATGTCGTCGCCCGCGATGTCGCCGGTGCAGACGCCGGCCGAGCACACCACCGAGATCGGCACGACCGCGACGAGGGCCAGCGGCATCGCCGGCGCGTTCGGCGGGGCGAGCGGCTCGACGGGGCTCACGCCGCGCATCGAGGACTCGAGCCCGAGCAACCCGAGCATCCCGGTCAACTTCGTGCCCAGCTCGATCACGGACACGGGTGCCGGCGCGACGGCCATCCCCGTCTACAGCGACCCGCCGGCCGAGGACCCGACGCCGTCGGAGCGGTGGCGCCGCGACCAGCTCGCGGCGGTGGAGCCGGAGGGCTCGTTCGGCGAGCCGACGCTCTTCACGGCCTACGAGGACCGCCACGAGGAGCCGGGCGAAATCTCCTTCGAGCCGGGCTACGAGACCACGCAGTTCGTGCCCATCCCGCCGATCGAGGACGAGCCCGCCTCGACCAACGGCGTCTCGCGCGCCTCGGTCGACCAGGGCCGCCTCGACATCGGCATGGGACACCGCAACGGCAGCTCCGGCAAGCAGGTCGAGCACGACCTGGACGCCCCGACGGAACGCCTCCCGATCTACGAGGCCGTCCTGTCGCAGTGGTTCCAGGCGGTCGGCAGCGAGACGTCCGCCTCCACGGCCCAGCCGGTCCGCCCGGCCGCCGAGCACGACGAGTCGGCGGCGGCGTCCAACGGGCACGTCGAGTCTGGCCCCGCCAGTGTCGACAAGGGCGGCGTCGAGTACATCGACGAGCCCCCGAAGACGCCCCCGCTGTCGGACGGGCCGGAGCCCGAGCTCCCGACCCGCACCCGCAAGCCTGTCCCCGCGGTGGCACCGACCACCACGTCCGCCGCTGGTCTTCCCGTGCGCCAGCCGCGCGCGAAGGTCCAGAAGGCGGTCGAGGAAGAAGTCACACCGGCCGAGCAGGAGCGAGTTGTGGAACCGGAGCCCGTTCTGGAGGAGACTCCAGCAGCGGCACCCGCTTCCGAATCGGCTTGGCAATCGCCTGCCGATGAGGGATGGCAAGCGGCTCAGGCGTTGTTGAACAAGACGCCGGAGACGAAGACCACGGCAGGATTGCCGAAACGGACACCGAAGGCTCAGCTCGTGCCAGGATCTGCAGCACCCAAGCCGCAGTCCCTGACGCAGACAGCGCAGCGCCCGCCGCTGCCGCCCCGCACCGCCGACGCGGTGCGCGGACGGATGTCGAGTCTGCAAAGCGGTGTCCGGCGAGGCCGGCACGCCATGATCGAGGCATACGCTGGTGACCAGTCGAGCCGGCAGAACGAGGAGCAGGAGTGACGACCGCAGCGCAGCCAGGCAGCTTTGGTTGGCTTATCACCGACTTCGTGCGGAGGGTGCCCGGTGTGGCACATTCCGTCGTGGTGTCCGCGGACGGGCTGTTGCTCGCGGGGTCCCAGGGGCTGCCCCGGGACCGTGCAGAGCAGCTCTCCGCCGTCGCGTCAGGGCTGGTCAGCCTCACACAGGGTGCTGCCCGCTGCTTCGAGGCAGGCGGGGTCAACCAGACCGTTGTCGAGATGGAGCGGGGCTACCTGTTCCTCATGTCGATCAGTGACGGCTCGTGCCTTGCCGTCCTGGCGGCACCGAACTGTGACATCGGCCTGGTGGCTTACGAGATGACGCTTTTGGTGGAGAGAGTCGGCCAACAACTCACCCCTGAGCTGCGCGCGCAGCTTCAGGGTGTGGTCCGTCGCTAGACCTCACTTGGGTTCAGGGGTGAGAACAAATGGCTGGGAGACCTGGCGCTAGAGGCCGTGGACTCGGTAGGAACTTCAACTACCAGGAGTGGGCCGCTGGTGGGTTCCAGTTCGACGAGCCTGACGCGATACCCCAAGATCCAGAGGAAGCCGAGGACGCACCCCACGATGAGCGGGTTACAGGGCAAGGGCTAGGCGATATGTCTCAGCGTGAGGTGGATGACTCGTCGTCGTATCCGTACGACGACGTGCCGAACCGGTTCGACATAGACGGGTACGGCACCGGGTTGTTCGGTGGACCCGGTGCGGACCTCTTCGGCCAGCACGAGATGCCGGACGCGGTTCCAGAACAACTGCCGTACACCACGGGGCCGCAGCCGGTGTACAGCACTGGTGCGCAGCCGGCGTACAACACCGGTGCACAATCCGTTGTGCGCCCCGAGGAGAATGCAGCTGCGGACTCGGGTTCACTGGTGCGGCCTTACACACGCACCGGTGGACGCACACGACCCGATTACGACCTTGCTATCGAGGCGCTGATCTCAACCAGCGAGAAGGGCCTCGAACGGGATGCCGCAGTGCTTCCCGAGCACAGGTCGATCTGCGGGCTGTGTGTGGACACGCGGTCGGTGGCCGAGGTCGCGGCACTCCTACGCTTGCCTCTTGGCGTCGTTCGGGTGTTGATCGGCGACATGGCAAGCATGGGATTGGTTTTGATTCACCAGGGCGGTCTGGTCGTGGGGGACCGGCCTTCCATGGAATTCCTGGAGAGGGTGCTCAGTGGGCTTCGCAGGCTCTAGTCCCCAGGGCGCCGAGGGCGCACGGAAGCCGACGACCTCCGCCAAGATCGTGGTGGCGGGTGGCTTCGGTGTGGGCAAGACGACGTTCGTCGGCTCGGTGTCCGAGATCGTCCCGTTGACCACCGAGGCGGTGATGACCGAGGCCAGCGCGGGGGTGGACGACCTCTCCGCCACGCCCAACAAGGTCACCACGACCGTCGCGATGGACTTCGGCCGCGTGTCGCTCGACAGCGACCTGATCCTGTACCTCTTCGGTACACCGGGTCAGCACCGCTTCTGGTTCATGTGGGACGACCTGGTCCGTGGTGCCATCGGCGCCATCGTCCTGGTCGACACCCGCAGGCTCGCGGACGCGTTCGCCTCGATCGACTTCTTCGACGACCGGCAGCTGCCGTACGTCGTCGGCGTCAACTGCTTCGACGGGCTCCTCCACCACCGGCTGGAGGACGTGCGCGAGGCGCTGACGATCGACGAGTCGGTGCCGATCGTGACGTGTGACGCGCGGAACCGGCAGTCCACGAAGCAGACGCTCATCACGCTGGTGGAGCACGCGATGCGCCAGTGGATGTCCGTCCGCGCGGGCTGACCTCTCGCGGGACAACCTCAGAACGCACGGCGAGGCGAGCGCCACCTTCGGGTGCGGCGCTCGCCTCGTCGGTGCGGTCTGACCTA
>NZ_JBHXCW010000338.1:0-6705 GCF_042725365.1 Lentzea sp. NPDC060358
GGCATCGTCACCATGCTGCCCAACAGCCAGCACGTCCTCGACGCCACCACCGGTCAGGACGGCGCGCTGGCAGCGGCGGCGCCCGGCAGCGTGCTCGTCGACATGAGCACGATCAACCCGATGACGAGCCGCAACGTCGCGGCGTTCGCGCGGACCAGGGGAGTGCACGCCCTCGACGCCCCGGTCAGCGGCTCGAGCGCCGGGGCGGCCGACGGTACCCTGACCATCATGGTCGGCGGCGCCGCCGAGGTGCTCGACCGGAGCAGGGAGCTGCTGTCCGTGCTCGGCACGAAGATCATCCACTGCGGGCGGCCGGGCATGGGCTCCGCCGTCAAGCTGGCCAACCAGGTCATGGCGGCGACGTCGATGGCGTCGGTGGCCGAGAGCTTCCGGCTCGCCCAGGCGCTCGGCGTCGACCCGCGGCTGCTCTACGACGTCAGCACGGCGAGCTCGGGCGACAGCTGGTCGCTGCGCACCCGCCCGCCGGTGCCCGGCGTGCTGGAGAGCAGTCCCGCGGACCACGACTTCCGGCCCGGCTTCAAGGCGGACCTCATGCGCAAGGACCTCGACCTGGCGCTGGGCGCCGCCGCGAGCGCGGGCCTCGACCTGCCCCTCGCCTCCGCCGTGCACGACCTCTACGCGGAGCTGGGCAAAGCCGGCCTGGGGGACCGGGACTTCTCCGCCGTCATCGAGGCGCTGCCCCGCCGCGCCGACGGCGGCTGATCCCCGCCACCCTTGACACGGTAAGTTCGCGTGCAAATAATTCACGCGCGAACTAAGTGAGGAGAGCTCGATGGAACTCGTTCCCGGCAACACCCTGATCACCGCCACGCCCGACGAGGGGCGCGCGCTCGCGATCAAGCTCGCCCGGCTGACCGTGAAGACGACCCAGCCGGACGCGGAGGTCCGCCAGCGGCTGAGGCTGGCCTACGCGGAGGACCACCACAGCCTGATCGCCATCGCCCAGGTGGTGGCGACCGAGTACGCGACGATCGCCGCGGCGAACAACTACTGGCGCTGAGGAACAGGGCGGGGCATGGGTGAGACTGGTGGCATGAAGGTGCACCGCATGCCGGAACAGCCGTGCTTCGCGCTCTACAGCGCGGTGAACGCCATCACCCGTGCCTACCGCCCGCTCCTGCAGCCGCTCGACCTCACCTACACCCAGTACGTCGTGATGATGACGTTGTGGGAGGAGGACGGCGTCGACCTGCGCACCCTCGCCGAACGCACCCTGCTCGACCCGCCGACCCTCACCCCGGTCGTGAAGCGACTGGAGGCCAAGGGCCTGCTCGCGAGGAGGCGGGCGGAGGACGACGAGCGCCGCCTGGTCCTGACCGTCACCGGCGAGGGCAGGCGCGTGCAGGCCGAGGCGAACGAGGTGCCGGAGCAGATGCTCCGCCTGGTGGGGCTGACCGCCGCGGAGGAGTGGCAGCTGCGCGTCCTCTGCGGCCAGGTCACCGGGGCCCTCGCGTCACGCTGAGCCCCACGCCCGCCGTTCCGCCCCGCGCGGGTCGTCGACCGGGCCGCTGTCCGCGCCGAACCACATGGTGGTGCGGCTCCCCGTCCGGTAGGCCGGCCAGCCGGGGTCCCCGGTGCGGGCGAAGCGCACCCAGCTGCCGCGGACCAGCGCGCCGAGCCCCGGCGGCGGCTCCCCGGTGCCGAGCAGCCGGTTCGGCCCGCGGACACCGGCGAGGCCGGTCCGCCCGAACACGAACGGCAGCTCGACTGAGTGCGTGGCACCGAGCTCGCCGCCGAGCGCGGGGGAGCGCCACGCGAACTCGTAGGCGAACGTCCGTCCGGTGTGCCGCTCGGCCAGGGCCCACGTGCCCGCGCCGAACAGGGCGTCGCCCAGGACCGCCGACCTGATCTCCCCGTCGCCGGCGGCCGGCCGGTTCCTCCGGTAGGCCTCGACCAGCCGCACGGGATCGGGGTGCACCCGCGCGGCCAGCGCGTCGACGTCGGCCTCCGTCGAGTTCCCGTACCGGCCGAAAGGCACGAGGTAGAGGTTGCCCTCCTCGGCGTTCGTGCCGACGAGCAGGTCCACACCGGCGACGAGCGCGTCCGCCGGTTGCGCCGCCAGGACCAGGCTGAACGGGCTCAGCCCCGCCAGCGGGTCGGTGTGCGTCGCGGTGCGCAGGTCGATGCCCGCGAGCCGGGACGCCGTCTCCACGAGCCGGTCGTCGGAGACCTCCGCGAAGCCCGCGGCCGTCGCCTCGACGCCGAGCAGGTCCGCGGCCGCCCGCGTGACGCGCGCCCCCTGCTCCGGGGAGAACGCGCCCCGGCCGTTCCCGCTCTGCACGACCGCCCGCCGGAACAGCCCGGTGGCCTGCGGCGTGGCGAGCAGCCCGCCGACCACGGTGGCCCCGGCGGACTGGCCGAACACCGTGACGGCACCGGGATCGCCGCCGAACCGGGCGATGTTGTCCCGCACCCAGCGCAGCGCCGCCACGACGTCGAGCAGGCCGCGGTTGGCCGGGGCGCCGGGCAGGTCGAGGAACCCCGCGATGCCCAGGCGGTAGTTCACCGTGACCAGCACGACGCCGTCGCGGGCGAACGCCGACCCGTCGTACAGCTCGGTGCGGCCGGACCCCGCGACGAAACCGCCGCCGTGCACGAACACCATGACCGGCGACCCGGTCGCGGCAGGACCGGGCGTCCAGACGTTGACGGTCAGGTAGTCCTCGCCGCGGTGCCAGCCCTCGCCGAAGTAGGCGCGCATGTCCATCTCACCCAGCACGCGGGGCGCCTGCGGGGCGGTCGGCCCGAACGCGGTCGCGTCGCGCACACCGGACCACGGCTCGTGCTCCGCGGGCGGCGCGAACCGGCCGGCACCGGCAGGGGGCGCGGCGTACGGGATGTCGCGGAAGACGGCGATCCCGTCCTCGTCCAGCCCGCGCACCGCGCCCAGCGTGGTGCTGACCTCCACCGGCCTCACCTCTGCCCGTGCGGCGCGAACGCCGCCCAGTCCTTGATGGCGAACGTGCTGCCGTCGCGCGCGACCTCCACGGCGCCGCCGCCCGCGAAGTGCGCCGGGAACACGAGAGCGCCGGTGTCGGCCGCCTCGCCGAGAACCCGGCGGCGGGTGGCGCGCGACTGCGCGGGGTCCTCGCAGAAGCAGCTGTTCGCGTCCGGTTCGAGGACCTGCACGGGGGAGTGCACCAGGTCGCCCACGAACACCGCGCGGTCGGTGCCGGAGGCGAGGGTGAGCACGCTCGACCCCGGCGTGTGGCCGGGCGCCGGTTCGAGGCGCAGGCCGGCGTCGATCTGGTGGCCGTGCTCCCAGAGCAGCGTCAGGCCCGCCTCGTGCACCGGGGCGACGCTGTCCTCGAACACGTTCTGGTTGCCGCGGCCCAGGCCCGGCGACCTGCCGTTCGCGGGGTTCCAGAAGTCGAAGTCGTCCTTGGGCATCAGGTAGGTGGCGTTGGGGAAGGTCGGCACCCAGCACCGGCCGTCGAGGCGGGTGTTCCAGCCGACGTGGTCGACGTGCAGGTGGGTGTTGACGACGAGGTCCACGTCCTCGGGGCGGACGCCGGCGCGGGCCAGGTTGCCGAGGAAGTCCGTGCCGAGGTGACTCCAGACCGGGGAGTACGGGCGCTCCTTGTGGTTGCCGACGCCGGTGTCGACGAGGACGGTCCTGCCCTCGCTGCGCAGCACCCACGTCTGGATGGCGGCGCGAACGTGCCCCGAGGCGCGGTCTAGGTGCTCGGGCGCCACCCACTCCTCGTCCCAGACCCGGTCCGACGACTCGGGGAAGAAGACCTCGGGTGTCATCTCCACCGAGCCGTAGTACTCCCACACCCTGGTGACGGAGACCCCGCCCAGTTCGATCGTGTCCATGCCGTCGATGCTGCGGGCGGCGCGCCGACCAGGACCAGATCCGCTCGTGCCTACCACTCGCGTGGTCAGGCTCGGTGCCGCGCACACGCGGATACTGGCGGTATGAGCGCACGGGGACAGCTCGCCGAGTACCTCCAGGCCTGCCGGGCGCGGTTGCGGCCCGAACAGGTAGGCCTGCAGGCCCACGGCGAACGGCGGCGGGTCCCCGGTCTGCGGCGCGAGGAGGTCGCGGGCCTCGCCGGGGTGAGCGCCTCCTACTACGTCCGCCTGGAGCAGGGGCAGGCGCTGCACGCCTCGCCAGAGGTCGTGGCCGCGCTCGCCCGCGCGTTGCAGCTCAACGCCGACGAGCACGCCCACCTGCGCGAGCTGGCCCAGCCCCGGCGCCACCGCGGCACGCCGAAGCCGCCGCCCGAACGCGTCTCGCCCGACACCGCGGAGCTGATGGCCTCGCTCGGCCACGTGCCGGCGATCCTGCTCGGCCGGCGCGGCGACGTGCTGGCGTGGAACCCGCTGGGCCACGCCTTCTTCGCCGGGCACCTCGACTTCACGAGCCCGCGGCGCCCCGCGGGCCGCCCCAACATGCCCAGGCTCGTCTTCCTCGACGCGCACACCAGGGCCCTGTACCGGAACTGGCCGCTCAAGGCCCGCGCGGTCGTCGGCAACCTCCGGCTGACCGCGGGCCGGCACCCCGGCGACCGGGAGCTGAGCGCGCTCGTCGGGGAGCTCGTCACGAAGAGCCCCGAGTTCGCGACGATGTGGGCGGACCACCGGGTGCGGGTCTGCGCCAGCACCGCGCACCCGATGCACCACCCCGTCGCGGGCGAGGTCGAGGTGAGGCAGCAGACGCTGCGCCTCCCGCACGCCCCCGACCAGACGCTCACGGTCGTGACGGCGGAACCGGGGTCGGCCGACCAGGCGGCGCTCACGCTGCTCGCGCAGGCGGTGGCCATGCGAGCACCGGCGGAACCCGCGGTCAGCCGCGGCTAGGCGCGCCGGCGGGCGATCCTGCACCACGACGGGAACCGCTGCACGCCAACGACATCCGGACCTGGCCGAAAGTACGAGCTGCCGTGGACACCGCGGCGCGGCGGCTGATCGGATGAGCGGCGCCCGGAATCCCTGTCGTGAAAGGACTGCCGTGCGCAGATCGTCCGCCGCCGTGGTGCCCGCCCTCGTCACCGCGCTCGTTCTGGCCGGCACCGCCGTGCCCGCCGCCGCCGCGCCCGACCCGTTCGAGCGCTACGCCCAGCAGGAGCTGAGCTGGGGAACCTGTGCCTTCGAACAACAACCGGACGCGTTACCCGCCGAGTGCGCGCTCGTGACCGTGCCCAGGGACTGGGCCCGGCCGGACGCGGGTCGGGATCTCGTCGTCTCGATCAGCCGGGTCGCCGCGTCCGGTGAGCACCTCGGGTCGATGCTGCTCAACCCCGGTGGTCCCGGCGGGCAGGGCACGTCGCTGCCCGGTGCGCTCGCCGCCCTGCAACCCCAGCTGCACGAGCGCTACGCGCTGATCGGCATGGACCCGCGCGGCACCGGCCAGGAGGGCGCCACCGCACCGGAACTGCTGCCCGAGACGTGCGAGGTGCCCGTCGGACGGCTTTCGCCGCGCACCGACCTAGACGCCCGCGACCGGTCGGCGGCGAGCATCGCCGAGCACCTGAAGCTGCCGCGGGCGACCGCCGAGGCGTGCCAGAGCGAGGCGGTCGTCCCGTTCATCACGACGTGGCAGACCGCGCACGACGTGGAACTCGTCCGGATGCTGCTCGGTGAGTCCACTCTGGACTACCTCGGCTACTCCTACGGCACGTGGCTCGGCGCCAAGTACGCCTCGCTGTTCCCGCGTAGCGCGGGCAAGGTGGTGCTGGACTCCAGCACGGACTTCCAGGGCCGGCTCCAGGCCGCCTTCGAGGCGTGGCCGCAGATCAACCAGCGGCACTTCGAGGACGCGTTCCTGCCGTGGATGACCCGGCAGTTCCCGGCCGACGTCGGCGCCACGACCGCGGAGGCCAAGAAGAACTGGGAGCGCGCCCGCCAGTTCTTCGCCTCGGCGGGGACGAGCCCCGACCAGTTCGACGCGATCTTCGCCGGCATGGGCTCGCCGCTGCGCTGGGTGCTCGGAGCGCTGGTGTTCCTGCTCGGCGTGCAGGGCGCGAACGGCGGGACCGCGACGGCGGTGACCGGGTCCGCCCTCGCACCGCAGCTCGACGCCCGGTCCCGCGCGGTGTTCGGCACGGCGCTGGAGTCGCTGACCCCGGCGGCGGTGGCGAAGGCGCTGGCGGACGACCCGGCGGACTACCGGCACGTCCTGGCGACCCGTTACGCCGTGGCCTGCGGTGACCAGCCGACCCGGTCGGCCGCCTGGTACCAGCGGCTGTCCGACCGGCAGGGCCCGCAGTTCCCGCTCTACGGCTGGCAGTACGGCCTGAGCGAGCCCTGCGCGTTCTGGTCCGACGCCCCGCGCCAGGAACTGCCGGTCCTGCCGGCGGAGGTCGCCGGGCGGGTGCTGGTCGTGCAGGGCGAGCTCGACCCGCAGACCGGGTACGAGCAGGCGAGGTCCGCGGTCAGGGCCGCGCCGGGCGTGTCCCTGGTGTCGGTGGCGGACAGCCCGTTCCACGGCCAGTACGGCTTCGAGGGCAACCCGTGCGTCGACGGCGTGGTGAACGTGTTCCTGCTGCGGAACTCGCGTCCCGGCACCCTCACCTGCCCCGGCGTCCCGCTGCCGAACGAGACCGGGGTGCACCCGATGCCCGGCCCGGTGCCGAGCGCGGCGGCCGTCGCCACGACGACCGCCACCCCGGTGCTGCCCGCGCTGCGCGAGTCCGTGCGGGCGAGGATCAGCGACGTCAACTCCCCGCTGCGCTGACC
>NZ_JBHXCW010000339.1:0-6687 GCF_042725365.1 Lentzea sp. NPDC060358
CCCCGGAAGGGATGCGCGCCCGTTCAGGCACTGCGAGGCAGAACGCCAGCCCCCGGAGGGGCCGAGATCACTTGACGGTGATCTTGGCGCCGGCAGCCTCGAGCTTCTCCTTGGCGGCGTCGGCGACGTCCTTCGCCACGCCCTCGAGGATGGCCTTGGGAGCGGACTCGACCAGCTCCTTGGCCTCCTTCAGGCCCAGGCCCGAGACGACCTCGCGGACGACCTTGATGACCTGGATCTTCTTGTCGCCGGCCGACTCGAGGACGACGTTGAAGTCCGTCTGCTCCTCGGCCTCGTCGGCAGCAGCGCCGGGGGCGGCGGCAGCGGCGACGGCGACGGGCGCCGCGGCGGTGACCTCGAAGGTCGTCTCGAACTGCTTCACGAACTCCGACAGCTCGAGGAGGGTCATCTCCTTGAACGCGTCGAGCAGCTCTTCGGTGCTGAGCTTCGCCATGATCGGCGGTCCTTTCTAATCTCCCGCGCGAAAGCGCCGGGCGTGTCTTCGGGTGATCAGCTTTCGGCGGGAGCGTCGGCCTCGGCGGCGGGAGCCGCGGCGGCCTTCTTCTCCTGCAGGGCAGCAGCCAGGCGAGCGACCTGGGAAGCCGGGGCGTTGAACAGACCCGCGGCCTTCGACAGGTTGCCCTTCATCGCGCCCGCGAGCTTCGCGAGCAGCACCTCACGGGTCTCGAGGTCCGCGATGGCGGTGACCTCTTCGACCGAGAGCGGGCGGCCATCCATGTAGCCGCCCTTGATGACCAGGGCCTTGTTGTCCTTCGCGAAGTCGCGGATCGCCTTGGCGGCGTCGACGGGCTCGCCCTCGACGAACGCGATGGCGGTCGGACCGGCGAGGAGGGCCTCGAGGCCCTCGATGCCGGCGTCCGCAGCGGCCAGCTTGACCAGCGTGTTCTTCGCGACGGTGTACTTGGTGCCCGCGCCGAGAGCGCGACGCAGCGTGGTGAGCTGCGCCATGGAGAGGCCACGGTACTCGGTGACAACAGCAGCCGAGCTGGTGCGGAACTGGTCCGCGAGCTCAGCGACCGCCGTAACCTTGCTGGGCTTCGCCATGATCGCCTCCTCTCTGGGCTGGGTTAGACCGCCAGCTGGAGAAGGTCCCGAAACAACAGAAACGCCCACGCGCACAAGCAGCACGGGGCGTCACAAGAAGCTTTGCCTCGTCCTCCCTGCGCGGGCCGCCCGTGTTGCAACGGGGCCTTCGGTCTCCTCGCGGAGACAACCTGCGGTCTTCGGTAGAACCAGGAAAAGACTAGCCGACTGTGTCGCGGCCGTCCAAATCGGCATGATGTGACGTGTGACCGACGAGCCCGGCAAGGACCTCGCGCCCCGCCAGCCGCAGCCTCCCCAGCCGCCCGCGCCGCAGGTGGACCCGGAGCACCTGCGGCAGTTCCAGGAGTTCCAGCGGTTCCAGGAGTACCAGCGCTACCAGGAGGCGACGGGCCAGGCGCCCCAGCCGTTCAAGCCGCAGGGCAAGCGGTGGTGGCTGGTCGTGCTGGGCAGCGGCCTCTTCTGGCGGGCGCTGTTCTTCCTCCTCGTCGTCTTCAGCGCGGTGTGGGCCTACAACCACTTCTTCGGCAGCGACGACCCCGGCGATGTCGCCCAGGACAGCGGCGGCGTGACGGGCCCGGCCCAGGGCCTGTCCGCACCGGCGGGACTGCAGGGCACGGTCGGCATGTTCTACAAGCACGTCTCGTTCGCGGACACGACGCGCGCCTGCACGCTGTTCCTGCGCGACGACACCCGGCAGAAGTTCGCGAACGCCTACGGCGCAAGCGACTGCGCAGCCGCCGTGAAGACGCTGAAGACCCAGGTGACCAGCGTCGACAGGTACCAGCAGGTCCTGTTCCCGCCGGACATGCTGAAGACCCCGGCCTCCACGAAGGTCACCATCGACTCGTGCGCCCTGACCGTCGAGGGCGGCCCGCGCCTGGGCCTCTTCGTGGTCGAGAAGGTCAACGCCGGCTGGGTCATCACCGACTGGTCACCCAGCACCTGTGGTTGATTGGCGCCCATGGCGAACGCACGGGGGGTGCCCGGCACCGACAAGGTCGCGTACATGGACAACGTCGCCGCGGTGGCCGGCGACTACAAGCGCCAGCTGCTCGACCTGCTGAACCTGGAGCCGGGGCTGAGCG
The DNA here is from genome assembly GCF_042725365.1 of Lentzea sp. NPDC060358. NCBI lineage: Bacteria > Bacillati > Actinomycetota > Actinomycetes > Pseudonocardiales > Pseudonocardiaceae > Lentzea > Lentzea sp. NPDC060358. Next base: position 2,151 of record NZ_JBHXCW010000339.1, read on the forward strand.
TCCTCGACCTCGGCTGCGGCCCCGGCGCGGACATCCCGGCGATGGCGGAGGCCGTCACGACCTCCGGCCGCGTGGTGGGCGTGGACATCGAGCCGAGGATGGTCGAGGTCGCCAGCGCGCGCTTCCGCGGCCGCCCCGAGGTCGAGGTGCTCCTGTCCGACGGCCACGCCCTCCCGTTCGAGGACGCCACCTTCGACCGGGCGAGGACGGACCGAGCGCTGCAGCACGTGGCCGACCCCGCCGCGGTCCTGGCCGAACTGCTGCGCGTGCTCAAGCCGGGAGGCCTGCTGCGCGTCGGCGAACCGGACTGGGACGCGACGGTCGTGGACGGCGACCTGGAGACCAACAGGGCGTTCAACCGCTTCATCTGCGCGGACATCGTCCGCAACGCCACGATCGGCCGCCGGCTCCCCCGCCTGGCCCGCGCGGCGGGCTTCGAGGTCGAGTCCGTCCACACCACGGCACCGGTGTTCCGCGACTTCACCGAGGCGGACAAGGTCTTCCTCTTCTCCCGCAACACCGAACGCGCGATCCGAGCAGGCTTCCTGGAGCGTCCCGAGGGCGAACGCTGGCTGGCAGAACTGCGCGCGGGCGACTTCCTGGCCACACCGCTGGTGTTCCTGCTGGCCGCACGCAAACCGTCGTGACACGGAGAAAGGCCCCCGGCGAACCGGGGGCCTTTCTCACGAGTGCCAGCTGCGAACCGGGGAGGCTCAGGCCTCGTCCACCAGCATGTTGCGGGTGCGGTTCGGGTCGACCGGGATGCCGGGGCCCATCGTCGTGGAGACGGTGACCTTCTTGACGTACCGGCCCTTGGCCGCGGACGGCTTGGCGCGGAGCACCTCGTCCAGCGCGGCCGCGTAGTTCTCGACCAGCTTCTCGGGGTCGAACGACACCTTGCCGATGACGAAGTGCAGGTTGGCCTGCTTGTCAACGCGGAAGTTGATCTTTCCGCCCTTGATGTCGTTGACGGCCTTGGTGACCTCGGGGGTCACGGTGCCGGTCTTGGGGTTCGGCATCAGGCCACGCGGGCCCAGGATGCGGGCGATGCGACCGACCTTGGCCATCTGGTCGGGGGTGGCGATCGCGGCGTCGAAGTCGAGCCAGCCACCCTGGATGCGCTCGATCAGGTCCTCGGAGCCGACGGCGTCCGCACCGGCGGCCTCGGCCTCGGCGGCCTTGTCACCGGTTGCGAAGACGATCACGCGGGCGGTCTTGCCCGTACCGTGCGGCAGGTTCACGGTGCCGCGGACCATCTGGTCGGCCTTGCGAGGGTCGACGCCGAGGCGAATCGCGACCTCGACGGTCGAGTCCAGCTTCACCTTGGACGTTTCCTTGGCGAGCTTGGCGGCCTCCAGCGGCGAGTACAGCCGCTCCCGGTCCACCAGCTCGGCGGCGGCCTTGTAGGCCTTGCTGCGCTTCATGACTCTGTTCCTTACCGTGGATCAGTTCGTGGTGAATGAGCCGCGCTCGGCTCTCCCACGCTTGCACAAGAGGGTGTGGTCAGCCTTCGACCGTGATGCCCATGGAACGGGCGGTGCCGGCGATGATCTTCGCGGCCTGGTCGATGTCGTTCGCGTTCAGGTCGACCATCTTGGTCTGCGCGATCTGGCGCACCTGCTCCATGGTCACCTTGGCGACCTTGAGGCGGTGGGGCTCGCCCGATCCCTTGTCCACACCGGCGGCGGCGAGGATGAGGCGCGCGGCCGGCGGGGTCTTCAGCTTGAAGTCGAACGAGCGGTCCTCGTAGACCGAGATCTCGACCGGCACGACCTGACCGCGCTGCGACTCGGTCGCGGCGTTGTAGGCCTTGCAGAACTCCATGATGTTGACGCCGTGCTGACCAAGCGCGGGACCGACGGGCGGCGCCGGGTTGGCGGCACCAGCCTTGATCTGCAGCTTGATGATCGCTGACAGCTTCTTCTTCTTGGGTGGCATTGTCCGTACTTCCTGTTATTGCGGTGTCCGCGCGCGGCCCTGCCAGCCGCAGCGTGGCCGATCGGTCCCCTCGCGAGAGGAAACCGCTCAGATCTTGGAGACCTGGCTGAACGACAGCTCGACCGGCGTCTCCCGGCCGAAGATCGACACCAGGACCTTCAGCTTCTGGCCGTCCGCGTTGACCTCGCTGATCGTCGCGGGCAGCGTGGCGAACGGCCCGTCCATGACGGTGACCGACTCGCCGACCTCGAAGTCGACCTCGATGGTCGGCTTCGGCGCGGCCGTAGAAGCGGCCTTCTTGCCCTCGGCGGGCTTCTGCTCACCCTGCGGGAGCAGGAACTTCAGCACCTCGTCGATGGTGAGCGGCGAGGGCTTCGAGGTGGCTCCGACGAACCCGGTCACGCCCGGCGTGTTGCGGACGGCGCTCCAGGACGCGTCGGTGAGCTCCATGCGGACCAGGATGTAGCCGGGCAGCACCTTGCGCTGCACCAGCTTGCGCTGGCCGTTCTTGATCTCGGTGACCTCTTCGGTCGGCACTTCGACCTGGAAGATGTAATCCTCCATGTCGAGCGTGTGGATACGAGTCTCGAGGTTCGCCTTGACCTTGTTCTCGTAGCCGGCGTAGGAGTGCACGACGTACCAGTCGCCGGGCGCGTGGCGCAGGGCCTGTCGCAGCTCTTCGGCGGGGTCGGCGATCTCTTCGTCGATCGGCGTCTCGTCGATGGCGAGAACGTCGACGTCGTCCGCGTCGGCGTCGTCCGCAGCCTCGTCGTCCGCGGTCTCGGCGTCTTCGGAGTCCACAGCCTCCGACTCGACCGTCTCGTCGGCCGCGGTGTCCTCGGACACCTCGTCGTCGATGAGGTCGGTCTTCTCCTGGGCGTCAACGCCGTTGTCGGAGCTCACTGTGGATCTCGCTTCCTGGTTGCAGCGGCAGCTGTCCGGCTCAGCCGAACAACTCGAAAACAGCCGCGCCGAAGCCGAGGTCGAGAGCCCACACCAGCGCAACCATGAACACCACGAACACGAGGACAACGCCCGTGTAGGTGACGAGCTGCTTGCGCGTCGGCCAGATCACCTTGCGGAGTTCGCCGACGACCTCGCGGATGTAGCGGAAGAACCGCCCGATCAGCGAGGGACGCTTCTCCTGCCCTTCACGGGTCTTGGTCGGGCGACCCTTCTTCGCGTCCTCGTCCGACGAGTCGGACTTGGCGACGCTCTTCTTCGACTCGGCGCTGCTGCCGTCCTTGCGGGCGGCCGGGCGAGAGGAGGCACGACGTTCACGTCGCGCCGCAGCAGTGGACGGCCGGACAGCGCCTTCGCGCTCCTCCGGCTGGTCCTGCTCGCGGCCCTCGCTCATGCCGTCCTCCACTCCACCCATGACGCTTCGACAGCAGGGGCGACAGGACTTGAACCTGCAACCTGCGGTTTTGGAGACCGCTGCTCTGCCAGTTGAGCTACACCCCTTCGGAACCCCTGATCGGGATCCCCTGGCCAAGCAGGAAGTGTACGGGAGGCTGTCCCGTCCATTCCAACCAGACCGCTCAAGCACTTATCGAGCGGCCTGTCGCACAGCCTACCCACACGACCGCCGAGAACACGAATCCGGGTCGTGCAACTGCGTGCCCCATGACCACGAAATCTCCCGTGAGCACGGCAAACACCACCGGGCCGGGTGACCCGGCGGTGTTCTTGATCACATGATCAGCTCACGCGCACGCGGGCGAACGCGCCTGTCAACACGGACTTGCCGTCAAAAGCCGCGGTGATGTTGACCTTCACAGTTCCGTCCTCGAAGTCCTTGGTGACCTTCGCGGTGACCTCGACCAGCGCTCCCTCGCCGTCGTTCGGCACGACGACGGGCCGGCCGAACCGGCAGCCGTACTCGACGATCGCACCGGGGTCGCCGATCCACTCCGCGACGATCCGCGAGGCCACGGCCATGGTGAGCATGCCGTGCGCGATGACGTCGGGCAGGCCGACGTCCTTCGCGGTCTTCTCGTTCCAGTGGATGGGGTTGAAGTCCAGCGACGCACCCGCGTAGCGCACCAGGTCGTCGCGCTTGAGGCGGACGGACAGCTTCGGCAGCTCGGTGCCGACCTCGACGGTCACGCGTCCTCTCCCCTCACGACGAGCATCGACTTCGCGACGGCGACGAGCTCGCCGTCGACGGTGCTGATCTCGGTCCGCACGGTCACCATGTCGTTGCCCATGCGCGACGTGATGGCGTCGATGTGCGCCACGCTGACGAGCTGGTCACCCGCGGTGATGGGCCGGTGGTGGGTGAAGTTCTGGTCGCCGTGCACGACACGGCTGTAGTCGAGCTCCAGCTCCGGGTCGAACATCACGGTCTCGTTCGTCTTCATCGACACGACGATCGCGAACGTGGGCGGGGCGATGACGTCCCTGTGCCCCAACGCCTTCGCCGCTTCGGCGTCGCGGTAGGCCGGGCTGGTCGCGCCGATCGCGTCGGCGAACTCGCGGATCTTCTCGCGGCTCACGTCGTACGGCTGCGACGGCGGATAGCTGCGTCCGGTGAAGCTGGGGTCGAGAGGCACCGGGTGAGCCTATATGCGACGAGGCCCGCCCACGGTGTGGGACC
>NZ_JBHXCW010000340.1:0-6653 GCF_042725365.1 Lentzea sp. NPDC060358
GTCCACACGGGACGGCCCCCTCCCCCGGTCACGCCTGGACCGGCACCTCGACGAACTTCTCGCCCGCGAAGTTCTCGACCACCACGGACTTCACGTCCTTGGGGTCGACCAACGCGGAACCGTCCAGGTTCGTGCCCTCGGCGGCGCCCTTCTTGGACACCACCCAGGAACCCGCCTCCTGGCGGCTGCCGTCCTTCGCCACGACGAAGATCCGGCACTTCTCGCCCTCGGGGATACCGCTGATCGCCATGTTCGTCCGCACCCAGCCCGCGGCGGGGACGACCTTCACGGTCATCGACGCCTTGGTGGCGGGGTCGGTGAACGTGGCGAGCTTGGTGCCCGCCGGGTCCGGTGCCACCGTCGGGGTGGGAAGGGCCGTGTTCGCATCGGGCGAAGTGGCCTTACCGACGAAGACTCCGGCGCCCAGCACCAGTGCGGCCACCACGGCCGCCGCGGCACCAAGCGCGAACTGGCGGCGTCGTGCGACACCGCCGCGTTCGGCGCGCACCTGGCGCAAGGTGCGCTGCAACAACAGGTCGCCGCCTTCCGGCGGCCCGTCCAGCACGGCCTCCGGCGGAACCTCGCCGAGGAAGGCCTCCATGTCGCGGAGCTCCGCGACCTCGCGCGCGCAGTCCGGGCAGGACGCGAGGTGCTGGTCCATCTCGCGCACCTCCTGCTCGTCCAGTGCCCCGAGAACGTAGGCACCCAGCAGGTGCTGGTCGTGCTGCGTGGTCATCCGGCCACCCCCTTCAGTGCGACCTTCTGACCGCCAAAGGTCTCCCTCAAGGCTCGCAACGCGTAATACGATCTCGATTTCACCGTGCCCGGTGGCACGCCCAGCGCCTCCGCCGCCTCCGACACGCTACGGCCGCGGAAGTAGATCTCCATCAGCACGTCCCGGTGGTCCGACGAGAGCCGGTCGAGCGCCTCCAGCACCACGACCGAGTCGACGACCTGGTCGGCGTGGTCGCGTTCGACGGGCGGCGTCGCCGGGGACTCCGCCACCTCCTGCGGGCGCGCCGCCCTCGCGCGCACCCGGTCCGTGACGATGTTGCGCGCCACGGTCAACAGCCAGCCGCGCACCGACCCCTTGCCGTTCACGAGGGCGTCGGGATGGCGCCAGGCCCGGACGAGGGTCTCCTGGACCACGTCCTCGGCCGCCGCCCGATCCCCGGTCAACCGCGTCGCGTAGGCCAGCAGAGCCCGACCGTGCTCCTCGTAGAGCGATCGGATCAGCGCCTCGTCGGCCGCGGTCTCCCGTTTCCGGGAGAACAAAGCCGCCATCCACCCACTCCTCCCCGCCCGCGAACACCTCGTGCGGGCGTCCTGTTCAAGACCTCAGCCGTCACACGAGCGGAGGCGGGTCCTGGTTCAACGAAAGACGCAAAAGAACCGGGGCATGTTAGCGGGCACCGTTGAGGTGCCCGGTCAGCTCGTTCATCATCGCCTCCGGCATGACGTTGATGAACATCGCGTGGTCGGTCGCCGGGTCGCGCAGCTCCTCGGGGAAGCTGTCGATCGCGAACGGCCGGCCCGGCGGCACGTCGTAGCCGACGACGACGCGCAGCTTTGGGATCGGGAACGTCTTGGGCGGGCACGCGCCGCCCGCCACCGGGAACACCACGTGCGTGCGGTGCGAGGCGCTGTCGGTGTTGCTGCCGTCCCAGCAGCTGCCGAACTCGTAGCTGCGCACCGTCGTCGCGTTCCCGCAGAGCGGGTACCGCGTCGTGTAGCGGCCCGGCTGGTCGGAACAGCCCCACCTGGCCCGCGTGTTCGGCCCGAAGCCGCTGCTGAACGCCGCCGGGTCGCCGGTGATCAGCCGCAGGAACCGCGGCATCGGCAGCACGGCGCTCACCGGGTTGCCCTCGTACCGGATCTCCACGCTGCGCGGCTGGAGCACCTCGCCGGTGTTGCCGTGCACGCCCCCGCCCTCGGCGTGCGCGTCCGGGCCCGTGCCGTCGGTCAGCCGCAGCACGGGCCAGTAGTAGGTCGAGCGGTCGTCCTTCTCGCACGTCGTCGGCGCGGCCGCGAGCGATTCGTCCGTGGAGCGCGCATCGGCTGACTTGTTGCCCACGTACTCATGGGTGTGGTGCGCGCCGAACGGGATACCTGGTGAGACGACCGGGTTGTCCGCGTTGAGATGACGCTCGGAGTTCGTGCCGCAGCGGACGACGAAGCCCGGCATCTCCTGCTCGTGCGCCACCTGGTCGAGCTCTTCGACGTACCGGTCGGCGCTCGACGTGCCGGACAGCACGATCGCGGCGGCCACCAGCACCAGTACCGCGACCGCCGCCACGGCGGCGGTCACCGGTTTGTTCCGGACCACTGTTACAGCTTGCCAATCGGAGTCGTCGGGGCGACAGGCGGCACTCCTCGCCCCCAGGGCGCCCGTCCGACTTCTCCTACGCACGCCGAAGACGCCCGGTTCAGCCGTGGCCCGAACCGGGCGTCTCAACAGGCGCGGGGAACCGCCGCGGCGGTGGTCCCCCGGCCTTCTAGCCGGCGGTCACCAACGCCCTGCGGTCGTGGTCCACCTGAACCCCGCACACCGCGGTGAGGATCGTGGTCACCGCACTAGCTCGCGGTCACCAGCGGTCTGCGGTCGTGGTCCACCACGCTGACCCCGGCCACGTCGCCCGCCCGCACCATCGCGGACCCGGCCAGCGTCACCTCGCCCGCGTGCGCCCTCCACGAGCCCGCGGTGAAGGTCCGGCCGTCCGTCGTGTGCACGACCAGCCAGCAGGCTTCCCCGTCCTCCACGCCGTCGACGGTGGCCACGAGTCTCAGGCCCCCCTCGGTGTCCGTCACCCGCACGGCCATCTGCGCGCCCTGCTCGGAGGTCCCCTTCAGGACCGCGTCGGTCTCGCCCACCCCCAGTCCCTGGCCCATCCAGACGCCGCCGGCCAGCACGCCGGCGACCACGAAGGTCGAGGTCACGGCCGCGACGCGCCCACGGCGGCGCACGGCCCGGTGTCTCTCCTCGCGGACCGTCCCCAGCGTGCGGCGCAGGAGGTGGTCCGCGTTCGGCGGAGGCCCGTCGAGCGCGGCCTCCGGTGGCAGTTCTTCCATCAGCATGTCGTTCTCGTTCAACTCGTTGGTGCCCAGGACGTTCGGTGCCATGCGCTGGCGGACGCGGCAATGGACACGATCACGCGGAACGATCCACTCACATTTCTCCTACTCCAGTCCCGCGCACAGCGGTGACCAACACCTTCAAAACGAGCCCGCGAGGAAGTTGGTTCAAACCAGATACACGGATTTTCCGCACTCTCCGCCGACCGGTTGACCTGGTGATCTCGCAGCTCCTAGGGTCTCGTATATGATGTATGACCGGCCGGCGGCGCCTCCCGCGTCTCGTACGGACTTTGTTCTTGAATCGATCAAAGAAGCGATTCTCAACGGAAAACTGAAGCCCGGTCAGGCGCTCGTCGAAACGGATCTCGCGGCCTCGCTCCACGTCTCGAAGACGCCGGTGCGCGAGGCGCTCAAGACGCTCGCCGGGTCGGGGCTCGTGCTGATGAGCCCCTACCGGGGCGCGTCGGTCCGCACGGTCGACGCCGCGCTGGCCGCGTCCGTCTACGACGTGCGCCTGCTGCTCGAGCCCGAGGCGGTGCGGCGGGCGGTGCGGCGGGGAGCCGACTTCGGCGAGGCCGCGCGGGCGCTCGAGGACGTGGACGACCTGGCGCGCCGCAGCCTCGCCAACCGCCGGTTCCACCGCGCGCTCTACGCGGGGTGCGGCAACCCGCTGCTGGTCGAGGTGCTCGACGGGCTGCGCGACCAGGCGGCGCTGATCACCGTCGCCGGGTGGGGCCTCCGCGCGACGTGGGACGACGAGGCCGCCGAACACCGCGCGATCCTCGCCGCCGCCGCCGGGGGCAGGGCCGACCTCGCGTTCGAACTGCTGCGCAGCCACATCAGGACGTTCGCCGACCGAGTCACCGAGGAGCTCCCCGATGTCGTTCGATGACCTCTCCGCCCAGCTCGCGTCCGTCGTGGCGATCACCGTCACGCCGTTCGACGCCGACGGCGCGATCGACGAGAAGGGCTACGCCGCGGTCGTGGACAGGATGGTCGACGGCGGCATCTCCGTCGTCACGGCCAACGGCAACACGAGCGAGTTCTACACGTTGTCGCCCGCGGAGACCGAGCGCGCGCTGCGGATCACCGTGGACACCGCCGGCGACCGTGCCGCGGTCATCGCCGGCGTGGGGCACGACATCGCCACCGCCACGGCCGCCGCGCGGTTCGCCGACCGGGCGGGCGCGCGCGGGATCATGATCCACCAGCCGGTGCACCCGTACGTCTCGCTCGACGGGTGGGTCGGCTACCACCGGGCCGTCGCGGCCTCGGTGCCCGAGCTGAGCGCGGTCCTCTACGTCCGCGACCCGCGCGTCGGCGGTGCGCAGATCGCGGCGCTCGTGGACGCCTGCCCGAACGTCGTGGGCGTGAAGTACGCGGTGCCGGACCCGGTGCGGTTCGCCTCCGTGGCGCGGGATGCCGGGCTGGAGCGGCTCACGTGGGTCGCGGGGCTCGCCGAGCTGTCCGCGCCGGGCTACTTCGCGGTCGGCGCCGCCGGGTTCACCTCCGGGCTCGCGAACGTGGCACCGCAGCTGCCGGTGCAGCTGTTCAGCGCGTTGCGGAACGGCGAGTTCGGTGCGGCGATGGAGCTGTGGGAGTTCGTCCGCGGGTTCGAGGAGCTGCGGGCGGCGGACGGGTCGGCGCACAACGTCTCCGTCGTGAAGGAGGCGCTGGCGCAGCTCGGGTTGTGCCTCCGGGACGTGCGCCCGCCCGCGAGCACCCTCGACGAACCCGGCCGGAGCGCGGTCGGCGTGCTGCTGAACGCGTGGGGCCTGCTGTGAGGCTGCGCAGCAGCGAGTGGTTCGACGGCGAGGGGCTGCGGGCGTACTCGCACAACGCCCGCCTGCGCCAGCTCGGCGTGAACCGCGACGAGCACCTGGGCAAGCCCGTCATCGCGATCCTCAACACGTGGAGCGGCATCAACCCGTGCCACATGCACCTGCGCGAACGGGCCCAGCAGGTCGAGCGCGGCGTCTGGCAGGCGGGCGGGTTCCCGCTGGAGTTCCCGGTGTCGACGCTGTCGGAGACGTTCCAGAAGCCGACGCCGATGCTCTACCGGAACCTGCTCTCGATGGAGGTGGAGGAGATCCTCCGCTCCTACCCCGTCGACGGCTGCGTGCTGATGGGCGGCTGCGACAAGACGACGCCCGCGCTGGTCATGGGCGCGGCCTCCGCGGGGCTGCCGGCGGTGTTCGTGCCGGCCGGGCCGATGCTGCCCGGGAACTGGCGCGGCCGGGCGCTCGCGTCCGGCACGGACATGTGGCGGTTCTGGGACGAGAAGCGGGCGGGCACGCTCTCCTCCGGCGACTGGGCGGAGATCCAGGAGGGCCTCGCCCGCTCCCCCGGCACCTGCATGACGATGGGCACCGCGTCGACGATGACCGCGGCCGCCGAGGCGCTCGGCCTCACCCTGCCCGGCGCGTCGTCGATCCCGGCGGTCGACTCGGCGCACCACCGGATGGCGGCCGCGGCGGGGGCGCGGGCCGTCGAGATGGTCCGCGAGGGCCTGACGATCGGCGACGTCCTGTCCCGCGAGGCCTACGAGGACGCGGTCAGGACCGTGCTCGCGCTCGGCGGGTCGACGAACTCCTGCATCCACCTGGTCGCGATGGCGGGCCGGTCGCAGATCCCGTTGTCCCTCGACGACTTCGACCGGCTCTCGCGGGAGGTCCCGGTGCTCGCCTCGGTCCAGCCGGCCGGCGAGCACCTGATGGAGGACTTCCACCACGCGGGCGGGGTGCGCGGCCTGCTGTCGCGGTTGCGCGGGTCGCTGCACCTCGACCGGGTCACGGTGACCGGGCGGACGTTCGGCGAGGACCTCGACGGCGCGCGGGTGCACGACCCGGCGGTGATCAGGCCCCTGGACGACCCGCTCTCGCCCGAGGGCGGCCTGGCCGTGCTGCGGGGGAACCTGGCCCCGGACGGCGCGGTGATCAAGTACGTGGCGGCCGACCCCGCGCTGTGGCGGCACACCGGGCCCGCCGTGGTCTTCCACGGCTACCGGGACCTGCAGGCGCGGATCGACTCGCCGTCGCTCGAGATCACCGGGGACTCGGTGATCGTGCTGGCCGGCGGCGGCCCGCGGGGCGGGCCCGGCATGCCGGAGTACGGGATGCTGCCCATCCCGGACCGGCTGCTGCGGGAGGGCGTCCGGGACATGGTGCGCGTGTCGGACGCGCGGATGAGCGGAACTTCCTACGGCGCCTGCGTTCTGCACGTCGCGCCGGAGGCCCACGTGGGTGGCCCGCTGGCGCTGGTGCGCGACGGCGACCTGGTGACGCTCGACGTCGCGGCGCGCGTCCTGCGGGTGGAGGTCTCCGACGAGGAGATGGCCCGGCGCCGCGCCGCGTGGGCACCGCCGCCGCCGAAGTTCGAACGCGGGTACGGCGCGCTCTACTCCGAGCACATCACGCAGGCCGACAAGGGCTGCGACTTCGAGTTCCTCTCGAGGCCGGGCCGCAACCCCGAGCCGAACGCCCACTAGTTGTACTGACCTGAGAGGTTGGGAACGCGGCTGGCGGGTGGTTGGCCGTTGAGTGCGGTGTGACCGCGGTGGTGATTGTAGGTGTGTAGCC
>NZ_JBHXCW010000341.1:0-6642 GCF_042725365.1 Lentzea sp. NPDC060358
GCACCGCGACGACGCGGGTCACCGGTACGGGTCGGTGATCTCGCCGAGCATCTCCAGCGCCTCGCGCAGCTGGGCCATGCGCCGCTTGCCGATGTGCCGTTCCCATTCCGCCTCGATCCTCGCCAGCTCCGCGTTCGCGACGGGGACGGCCTCCATCGCCTTCGCGGTGACCCGCACGAGCCGCGCCCTGCCGTCCGCCGGGTCGGGCACCCGCTCCACGTAGCCGGCCTTCTCCAGCTGGTCCACGAGGAACCCGGCGGTCTGCTTGGTCACCTGTGCCGCCTCGGCCAGCACGGTCAGCCGGGTGCCGCCGGGGTCGACCCGCATGAGCACCCGCGCCTGGGCCTGCGTCACGTCGAAGCCCGCCGCGTTGACCGCCGCCAGGACGCGGTTCTCCACGTCGCGGTTCGGGACGAAGAGCAGCAGACCGATGTTCACACGACTCCCTTGTACTGGTCAGTTCCTCTGACTAAAGTAGTCAGCCTCTCGAACTAAATCAAGAGGAGGACGCCGTGGACGAGCAGCGGATGTGGCAGACGATCGACTCCGAGCGCGCGGCGACCGCGGACCTGCTCGCCGGCCTCACCGAGGCGGAGTGGACCTGCCCCTCGCTGTGCGACGGCTGGACGGTGCGCGAGGTCGCGGCCCACCTGTCGCTGGCACCGCGGATGGGGCTCGGCGCCGCCCTGGGCGCGTTCGCGCGGGCGCGCGGGAGCTTCAACCGCATGGTCGACCAGACCGCCCGCGCCGAGGCGCGCAGACCCACCGGCGAGCTCGTCGCGGAACTGCGCGGCATCGTCGGGTCGCGCACGCTCGCGCCCAGCCAGTCGTTGAAGAACGCGCTGATGGACACCCTGGTCCACGCGCAGGACATCGCGATCCCGCTCGGCGTCGAACACGCCATGCCCCTCGACGCCGCCGTCGTCGCCGCGGATGACCTCTGGCGGATCGGCTTCCCGTTCCACGCGCGCCGCAGGCTCGCCGGGCACCGGCTCGTCGCCACCGACGCCCGCTGGTCCGCGGGTGAGGGCGCCGAGATCAGCGGCCCGGTCGAGGCGCTGGTGATACTGCTGGCCGGGCGCACCGCGACGATCCCGCGGCTGACCGGCATCACGGTCTGAGCTCACGCACCAACCGGCGGCGCAGGTGGACGCGTTCGAACCGCCGGCGCATCTCGGCTTCCCTCTCGACCGCGACGTCCAGGACGGCGCCGACCGGCCGCAGCCCGTACCGCGCGCTCACCGCGGTGCCCGCCTCGGCCGCCGACACGTGCACGCGCAGGTGCCGTTCCACCTCGGCGAACCCGCGGCGGAGGAACCAGGCCAGCGCCGGGTCGTCCTGCACCCACGCCTCGACCGTGCGCACACCGCACCTCTCCAGCCGTCCCACCGCCTGCTCCAGCAGCGCCGACGCGAGCCCGCGCCGCCGGTGGTCCGGGTGCACGGCGATGGTGCCGACGACGGCTCGCTCGTCCGGCACCGACACGTCGAGCAGCCCGATGACCACGTTGTCGTCGGCCGCGACCAGCTCCAGGTCGGACCGGTGCCGCGACCGCCACACGTCGTCGCGGCTCGAGTCCAGCAGTCCCAGCACCCGGCAGCGCAGCCACGACGGCTCGTCCGCCGGTTCATAATCCCTGATGTCCGCCCGCGGGACGAGCACCTGCGGCACCTCGGGCCCGCGCGCGGACCCCAGCAGGCTCAGTCCCCCGGTTCGACCCCGTGCGGCGTCGACCACTTCTTCCCCCAAACGGCTTCCCGCCGGACGTCTCCGGCACCACCCAGGGTTCCGGAATCCGAAGCTGTCCGCACTCGGGTTCCGGCGTCACCGTTTGCCAGGAACATACTCAGTATGCATACTCGGTAGGCATGTCGGTCAAACACGGTCTGCTCGCGCTGCTGGAGCGCGGGCCCATGTACGGCTACCAGCTGCGGGCGGCGTTCGACACGGCCACCGGCGGCACGTGGCCGTTGAACATCGGGCAGGTCTACACGACGTTGTCGCGCCTCGAGCGCGACGACCTGGTCGCCGCGCTGCCCGAGAACGAGGGCCAGCGCCCCTACGAGATCACCGCGCACGGCCGCGACGAGCTGAAGAAGTGGTTCACCACGCCCGTGCAGCGCGGCGACCGGCCGCGCGACGAGGTCGCGATCAAGCTCGCCCTCGCCATCACCACGCCCGGTGTCGACGTGGCGAAGGTCGTGATGACGCAGCGGACCTCGACCATGCGCACGCTGCAGGAGTACACGCGGCTCAAGACGCAGCCCGGCGACCTGCCGTGGCAGCTCGTGCTCGACGCGATGATCTTCCAGGCCGAGGCGGAGCTGCGCTGGCTCGACCACTGCGAGGCGAGCCTCGTCCGCTACGAGCCCGCCCCGGTGCCGCAGACCTCCGACGTCGAGGTGCCGAGGTGAGCGTCCTCGAACTGCGCGACGTCCGGCGCGTCCACGGCACCGGCGAGACCGCGGTCAACGCGCTCGACGGCGTCTCGCTCACCGTCGGTCCCGGCGAGCTCGTCGCGGTGATGGGCCCGTCCGGTTCCGGCAAGTCGACGCTGCTGAACCTCTGCGGCGGCCTCGACAGCCCCGGCAGCGGCACCGTGCTGGTCGACGGCACGAGCCTGCAGTCGTTGTCCCGCAGGCAGCTCGCCGCGTGGCGCCGCAGGCGGATCGGCTACGTCTTCCAGGACCTCAACCTCATCGCGAGCCTCACCGCCGCCGAGAACGTGGCGCTGCCCCTCGACCTCGACGGCGTCCGCGGGTCCCGCCGGCAAGCCGAGGAGGCGCTGGCCGAGGTGGACCTCGGCGGCTTCGCCGACCGGTTCCCCGACGAGATGTCCGGCGGCCAGCAGCAACGCGTCGCGATCGCCCGCGCCCTGATCGGCGAGCGCCGCCTCGTGCTCGCCGACGAACCCACCGGTGCCCTCGACTCCCGCACCGGGGAGACGGTGCTGCGGCTGCTCAGGTCCAAGGTGGACGCCGGCGCCGCCGCCGTGCTCGTCACGCACGACGCCCGCCACGCCGCCTGGGCCGACCGCGTCGTGTTCCTGCGCGACGGCGTCGTGGTCGACGTGTCGCAGCGCGACCGCCCGGAAGAACTGCTGAGCACGCCGTGAACGGCTGGCGCGCAGCTCTGCGCATCGCCTGGCGCGAGGCCCGCCGGTCCCGCGTGCGCTCGGCGCTCGTGGTCGCGTTGATCGGAGTCCCGGTCGCCGCGCTGTCGTTCGCCGCGGTGGTCTACGACTCGACGACCCTGACCCCGGACGAGGACGCCTCCCGCCACATGGGCGCCACCGAGGCGATGGTCCGGTGGCCGCACAGCGGTCCGGTCATGCAGCAGCCGGACCAGCTCTACGCCATCCCGACCGGCGCGGAGGAGGGGCCCGAGCCGTCCGAGGAGGGCCTGCGGGCGCTCCTGCCCGGCGCGCGGCTGATCCCGGTCCAGAGCGCGGGGGTCACCCTCCGCACCACCGCAGGCCTCGGCCGCGCGAACGTCCGCATGGTCGACCTGGGCGACCCGCTGACCACCGGCATGATCACCGTCCTGGAGGGCCGCACCGCCGCCACGGCCACCGAGGTGGCCCTGACCAGGGCCGCGATGGACCGCACCGCCGCACGGCTGGGCGGCACCGTGACCACGGAGGACGGCCGCGCGTTCACCGTCGTCGGCGTCGTCGAGGAACCCGGCGGCCTGGAGAACACCACGGTCGTCGCGCTGCCGGGAGCGTTCCCCGGCGCCGACCGGATCTGGCTCGTCACCACCCCGCTCGACTGGGCGAAGGTGAAGGAGCTCAACTCCTCCGGCGTGGTCGCCCTGTCGAGGAGCGTGCTGCGCGACCCGCCGTCCGCCGCCGAGCGCTACGACCGGCTCGGCGAACCGGACGAGCTGCGCGGCGAGGTGCTGGTCCTCATCGCGGGCCTGGCGGTGCTGGAGATGGCCCTGCTGGCGGGCTCCGCCCTGGCCGTGGGCGCCCGCCGCCGCAAGCGCGACCTGGCGCTGGTGGCCGCGGTGGGCGGCGCCCCGTCGCACGTGCGCCGCGTCGTGCTGGCCGACGGCGTGGTCGTCGGCGCCCTGGCGGCCGCCGGCGGCGTGGTGCTGGGCACCCTGGCCGCCGTGGCGGGCCGCCCGGTGGTCGAGTGGGTGCTGGAGGAACGCTTCGGCGCCCTGCGCCTCTACCCGGCCGCCCTGGTCGCACTCGCGCTGCTGGCCCTGGTGACCGGCGTGCTGGCCGCCGTGGTCCCCGCGTGGATCTCCGCCCGCCAGGACGTGGTGACCGCACTGGCGGGCCGCCGCGGCATCACCCGCTCGCGCCGCCGCTGGGTGTTCCTGGGTCTGGGCCTGATCGCGGCCGGCGTGGTGACGGGCGTCCTGAGCGCGGTCAGGACGGAGGTCGTCGGCATCCTCGGCGCCCTGATCCTGACCGAGGTGGGCCTGGTCCTGTGCACCCCGGCCCTGCTGGGCCTGCTGGCCAGAGCGGGCCGCCGGCTCCCGGTCGCCCTGCGCATCGCCCTGCGCGACGCCTCCCGCAACCGCACCGCGGCCGCGCCGGCGATCTCGGCGGTGATGGCGGCCGTGATCGGCGCCGTGGCCGTGAGCGTCGTCCTCACCTCCCAGGCCGAGCAGGCGACGGGCCAGCTGGCGGGCAACCTGGGCGACGTCTCCGTCTACGCGAGGGACAACCTCACCAAGGACGCGAAGACCGCGCTCCCGCCCACCGTCGCCACCGCACTGCGCGCCACCATGCCGGCAGCCGAGGTCCACGAGATCAAGCTGCTGGGCTGCGACGGCGCCGCGTGCATGGCCCACGTCCGCCCACCGGCGGCCAAGGAGTGCCCGTACGCCCTGGACGTCCTCCAGCGCCAGCCCACCGAGTCCGAACAGCAGTCGGCCCTGGCCGACCGCCGCTGTGACGGCGTGGGCCGGTCCCACCGCTACTTCGGCGCCTTCACCACCCCGACGGGTTTCCTGGCCATCACCACCCCGGACGCCGCCGCCACCCTCCTGAAACTGCAACCACCGGACGCGGCGGCAGCCGAGACCGCGATGCGCGAGGGCAAGGTGGTCGTCAACACCCCGGAGGTGGTGGAGGACGACCGGATTCTCATCTCCACCCGCATGCAGTCGGTGACCACGCGAGCCCCGGCCCACGCCGTCCCGGCGGCAACGGCCCCGCTGGCCCTGATGACCGAGGAAACGGCCCGCACCCTGGGCTTCGAGGTGGAGAGCTTCAGCGTCTACGCCACCAGCACCAGAATGCCGACCGCGGCGGAACAGGACGCCCTGACCGCGGCCCTGGGCGGTGAGTACGAGGTCCACGTGGACCGCCCGACGGAGACGGCGACCCAGCGGGCCCTGGGCGTCCTGGGCCTGGTGGCAGGCCTGATCACCCTGGCGGCGGCAGCCCTGGCCACGGGCCTCGCGGCAGCGGACGGCCGCCGCGACCTCACCACCCTGGCCGCGGTGGGCGCCACCCCGGCCCTGCGCAAGCTCCTGTCCCTGAGCCAGGCGGGCGTGATCGCCGGAACAGGCGGCCTCCTGGGCACGGCGGCAGGCGTCGGATCGGCCCTGGCCCTGCTGGCGGCCTTCAACGTGGGCTACGAGTCGACCTGGCCCCGGCCACCGCTGAACCCGCTGACCGTCCCCTGGCCCAACGTCCTCACGTCCCTGCTGGTGGTCCCGGCGGTGGCGATGATCGGCGCGGCCCTGTTCACCCGTTCCCGCCTGCCGGTGGAACGGCGCGCATAACCTCGCCCCATGACGACCTTCGCGATCGCGCACGGGGCCGGCGACGTCGGCTGGTCCTGGCACCTGGTGGCAGCAGCCCTGGAGGCCGAGGGCCACACCGCCGTCGCCCCGGACCTCCCGATCGAAGACGAGTCGAAGGACCTGACGGACTGGGCGTCGACGCTCATCGACGCCCTGCCGTCCACCGAGGACGTGGTAGTGGTGGGCCACTCCTTCGGCGGCCTGGTAGCACCGCTGGCAGCAGATCGCCTGCACGCCAAGGCACTGGTCTACGTGACGGCAATGCTCCCGGTCCCAGGCGAACCCCCGGCCGACTGGTGGGCCAACACGGGCTACGAGGACTCGGGCCTGGAGGACCAGTTCTGGCACGACGTCCCCCCAGACCTCCAGGCGGAGGCCCGAAAACGAGAACGAGGCATGGCCGAAGCCCCCATGGCAAAGCCGTGGCCACTACCGGCGATGCCAGACGTGCCGACCCACTTCATCCTGTGCACGGAAGACCGCTTCTTCACACCGGACTTCATGAGAGGACTGGTGGCGACCCGCCTCCCTGGCACCAGCCCGGTGGAGCTGGCAGCAGGCCACTGCGCCTCACTGAGCAAACCGAACGAACTGGCAAAGCTGCTGGCAAGCTGCGCAGCAGCAGCAAGCTGAAGCGCAAAGCCGAAGGCGAGCAGGCCCTTGGCTTTTGCTTTTGCTTTTGAGCGCAGCTCCCAGCGGTGGGTGCCCCGTCACGAGTCGCGCCTCAGCTCTTGCTGCACGCGAGGAGGGGTGTCAAGCGGGCACGCTTTTCGTCGACTTGACCTCACCCCTCAGGTGTGGCCAGCTCCTGGTGCGACTTGGGACGGGGCACCCACCGCAACGCAACCAAACTACGAAACAGGCAGCCGCCCAACG
>NZ_JBHXCW010000342.1:0-6582 GCF_042725365.1 Lentzea sp. NPDC060358
GGACTCGCACAGAGTCCGCGGCTTTCGTGTTTTTGCAGTACCCCACACAAGGAGAAAACCCTGATGTTGACCGCGACTGTCCCGCTCACCGGCGAGACACTTCCGGACCTCGCGGAGGGGCTCGACATCCCCTGCCGCACCCACAACCCCGACCTCTGGTTCGCGGACGCGCCGGCCGACCTCGAGAAGGCCAAGTCCTTCTGCGGGACCTGCCCGGTGCTGGCGGAGTGCCTCGCCGGTGCTCTCGCCCGTCACGAGCCGTGGGGTGTCTGGGGTGGGGAGATCTTCGAGCGCGGTGTCGTGATCGCGCGCAAGCGGCCCCGCGGCCGTCCGCGCAAGGACGCGACCGTTGTCACTGCCAGCAAGACGGAGGCGGCGGCATGAGCACCGTGCAGCTCAACCACAACGCGTTCCCCGCCTACCTGAACGAGGGCCTGACTCCCATGTCTCTGAACGAAGAGCTCGTGCGAATACGAATACAGGAAGCCCAGAGGATCGCTGAGGAGCAACGCCTGGCGAACCGCATCGCGTCAGCGCAACGTTGGCGCAGGTTGTCGCGATGGGCGGGACGCAGAGCGGCTCGCTTCGACCTCTGACAGTCTCGAGCTGAGGCCGTCGTCCACGAGAAGGTGGATGGCGGCCTTCGCCGTTCCTCCGTACCGTCCCCCTTGTGCCGCACCACACCCACGACGGAATCGACTGGTCGTCCCGGCTCCACGCGATGAGGCGCTACGGCTCGCTGCAGGCGGAGGCGCTCACCGCTGTCGCCCGCAGACTCGTCGCACCCCTGCCCGACTCCCCGGTCGTCATGGACGTCGGCTGCGGAGCCGGCGCCATGAGCGTGCCGCTGGCGGCAGCGCTGCGCGAGCACGGCGGCGGCGTCCTGGTGCTCGTCGACGCCACCCCCGAACTGCTGGACGCGGCCTGCACCGCGGCGCGCGCCGAAGCCGACGGCGCCGTCTCGGTCAAGCCCGTGCTGGCGGACCTGTCGGCCGAGGACCCGCTGTCCTTCACCGGTCCGGTCGAGCTCATCTGGGGCTCCCGGGTCGTGCACCACCTCCCTGATCAGCTGCGCGGCATGAAACGCCTGGTCTCCGCCCTGGCTCCGGGCGGCTGGCTGGCCCTGGCCGAAGGCGGCCTCGAAACCCGCTTCCTGCCCTGGGACCTCGGCGTGGGCGAGCCGGGCCTGCAGGACCGCATGGCCGCGGCCCGCGCGTCGTGGTTCGTGTCGATGCGCGAGAACATGACCGGCACCGTCCGCCTGCCGGTCGGCTGGAACGTCGCCCTCGCCGACGCGGGCCTCGGCGACATCAGCGCCTTCAGCTTCGTGGTCGACCACCCGGCCCCGGCCAAGCAACTCGTGCGCGACTGGGCGGTCGACCGCCTGACCTGGCTGACCGAGGTCACCGGGCCGTCACTGCACCCGGCCGACCGCGCCGCCCTGCGCCGGCTGCTCAACCCCTCGGACTCCGAGTACGTCGGGGCCCGCGAGGACGTCTTCCTGCTGGAGACGGACACCGTCCACGTGGGACGGCGGCGGTGACCGCCTGCCACCGGTGCGGGCGGTCGAGGTCCTCCGTTTCCGACCTGGAGTTCCTGGCCTGGTCTTCCGAGCGGACCGGCGGGGCGGTCCGGTGGTTGTGCCACGTGTGCGCGAAGGCCCACGTGCGGGACATCGAGGGCAAGCTGCCGGACGAGTACTGGCGCTGACCGCGCGGGTCAGGCCGGGTTGGGACGGACAGGGTTGGGACGGGCTGGCTGGGCCGGGTTGGGCTGGGATCGGGCCGGGCCTGGCTGGGTTGGCCAGATCGGGCTGGGGCGGACAGGGTTGGGCCAGCTGGGCCGGGCCGGGCCGGGCCGGTCGAGTTTGGGGCTGGGCCGGGTTGGGCTCGGGCCAGGGTTGAGCCGGGTCGGGTCGGCTGGGTCCGGGCAGGCCGGGCAGGCCGGGCAGGCCGGGTGAGTCGGGCAGGCCGGGCAGGCCGGGTGAGTCGGGGCCGGGTTGGGCTGGGGTCGGGCCGGGTCGAGTTTGTTGGGTTGGGCCGGGCGAGGCCAAACCGGATTGGGCTGGGCTGGGTTGGGTGGCCAGGTCGGGTCAGGCCAGCCGGGTGAGGTCGGGCTGGGCTCGGTGAGGCCGAGTTGAGCTGTGTCAGGCCGGACTGAGGCGGCCAAGTGGGGCCGGGCCAGGTTGGGGCAGGTCGGGTGAGGCCGGGGACGGGCGAAGCCCGGTCGGGTGGGTGGCCAGGTCGGCCTGGGCCCGGTGAAGCCGGGTGGGCTGGGTCGGGCCGGACTGGGTTAAGCCGGGGCCGGGTCGGGCTGGGCTTGGTGTCGCCGGGTTGGGCCGGTTCGGGTCCGGCCGGGGCTGCGTTGGGCTGGTCCTCCTGGGGGCGACTGGTGGGGGCCGGATCCGGCCGGGTCGAGTCAGGTCAGGGTGGCCGAGCCCGAGGTGAATTGACCGGGTGATGTCGGGCCGGGCCAGGTCGTGTCAGGTCGGCTTGGCCGAGCCCGGGTTGGTGCGTCTCCGGGTTGGCCGGAGCTAGGTGGGCTGGGGCAGATCGGCCGGACCCGACCAGGCCGAGCTGAGTTCGGCCGAGTTGGGTCGAGCCCTGACGGCACCAGCCCGGCCTGGTCGGAACGGGACGCGCGGAGGCAGATCGGCCGCGCCGGGCAGGGCCGGCTCGATCCGAGCTGACAAGGCCGGCCTCGGCCGGCGTCCGGACCAGTCGTCGGTGCCCGCGTGGACCGCCGGAGGTCGATCGCTCGGCCTGGGGCGAGCCGTGTCAGGTGCGGGAGCCGTGGCCCGGCTCGGGCGGGTGCACCCGCGGCTCAGCCGGGAAGGGCCCGCCCGCGTCAGGTCGGGTACAGGTGGCGCAGGGCCTGCCTGACCAGGGCCGTTCCCCGGCGGCTGCACAGCCGCAGCTCCTCGTGCAGCTCGCCCGGTGTGCACAGGCGGGCGTCCACCACGGCGTCGAGGATCGCCACGACCGCGTGCGGGTTCTGCTCCCGGCGGGCCAGGTCCAGTGCGGCTCTGGCCGGCGGGGCCAGTCGGAGGCCGTCCGCGCGGATCGCCTCGGGTGGGCGGGTCGTGCGTTCCAGCAGGATCGACGGGTGGGCTCGGCGGGCGTTGGGGCCCGCCAGCACGTGGACGTGCCGGGGGAGCGGGAGGGCGGCGCCCTGGCGGACCAGGGCGTCGGCGCCCGTGATGACCGACGCCGGGCCCGTGAAGGACTGGACCGCGCGGAGCCTGTCCAGGCGGGTGGGCGGGGACTGCTTGGTCAGCACCACGCCGGGCAGCAGGCGCTGCCACGGGCCGGCGGGGGTGCAGGCGTGCTGGATCTCCCGGGAGGAGAGTCCGGATTTGCGCAGGTCAGCGGTGGTAGCCACGGGAGTCATGGGGTAATCGTGGCCCAGCCGCACGGGGTGGGACCGGGGTCGGCGCCAACCTGTGGACAACTTCCGGGAGGTTCACCCGGTCGAGGTCAGTCGTCGAACCCCGGCTGCCAGCGCGCCACGATCTCGCGGGCCGTCACGTGGGCGTCGAGCTGGCACAGGATGCCCGTCGCGCCCAGCGTCACGCGGTGGATCAGCAGGTACTGCGGCGGCAGGTTCAGCGACCTGCCGGTCTGCGAGTCCGGGCTGCGCAGGTCGCCGACCCGCTCCGCCTGCGACTGCAGCCAGCGGCGGGTGAAGTGGAACGACTCGGTGCGCAGCGGCTCCACGAACGGGGCCAGGTAGCCGAGGACGTCGTCGCCGTTCAGCGACATGCCCTCGCGGATGAAGTTCTCGGTGCGCAGGAGCTCGACCAGGTCGGCGGAGCGGCCCTCGAGGGCCAGCCTCGTCATCAGGCCCAGCGTCTTCGGCAGGCCGTCGGGGAGGCGGGCCACGGCGCCGAAGTCGAGCACGCGCAGGCGGCCGTCGTCGCCCAGCATGAAGTTGCCGGGGTGCGGGTCGGCGTGCAGCAGGCCCGAGCGCGACGGAGCCGAGAAGTGGAACTCGGCGAGCAGCTGGCCCGCCCGGTCCCGGTCCTCCACCGAGCCGCCGCGGATGATCTTCGCCAGGCCCACGCCCGAGGTCCACTCCGTCACCATGACCTTGGGGGCCGAGGCGACGACGCGGGGGACCACGACGTGCGGGTCGTCCTCGAAGGCCTTCGCGAACTGGCGCTGGTTCGCGGCCTCATCGCGGTAGTCGAGCTCCTCCAGGTACCGGTCGCGCAGCTCCTCGAGCAGGGGGCGCACCTCGGCTCCCGGCATGATCGCCTGCAGCAGCCGCGAGAACCTGAGCAGCTGCTTCAGGTCGGCGCGCAGGGCCTCGTCGGCACCGGGGTACTGCACCTTCACCGCCACGTCGCGGCCGTCGTGCCACACCGCGCGGTGCACCTGGCCGATGGACGCGGAGGCGGCGGGCTCGTCGTCGAACGACTGGAACCGCTTGGACCAGGACGCGCCGAGCTGCTCGGCCAGCACGCGGTGCGTGGTGCGGGCGGGCATCGGCGGGGCCGCGGTCTGCAGCTTGGTCAGGGCCTCGCGGTACGGGGCCGCGAGCTCGTCGGGGACCGCCGCCTCGAACACGCTCAGGGCCTGGCCGAACTTCATCGCGCCGCCCTTGAGCTGGCCGAGCACGGCGAAGACCTGTTCCGCCGTCTTGGCGGTCACCTCGGCGTTGACCTCGTCGGCCGCGCGGCCGGTGAGTCGCTTCCCCCAACCGCCCACCACCCGGCCGGCCACCCCGATGGGGAGGCTCGCCAGCTTGGCGGTGCGCTGCACGGCCTTGCGCGGAATCTCGGTCACACGGCCATGTTATGTGCGGAGCACTGACAGTCAGGGTGCGGATACCAGCTTCGCCTCTCAGCAACCCCCGCGACCAGGTCGAGCTCGACAGTGGCGTTCACCACGGGCGGCGGCGCCGGGTCGTGGCCGCGCAGGTGGACCAGCGACTCCAGGACCTGCACGACGGCCAGCGCCGCGGTGCCCGACGCGAAGAGCACGTCGGAGGAGGCGGGCTTGCCGGCGAGCTGCGCGGCGATGACGGGCCAGGCGGGGTCGTGGTCGGTGCGGTGCAGGTCGGCGCAGTTCAGGCAGCTGGTGCGACCCGGCAGGACCAGCGGTCCGACGATGCCCACGCCCTCACGGACGCGCACGGCGAGGTGCGGCGTGCGGGACGCCATCAGGCCGTTCACGAGGGCCGGATCGGGCACGAGCGTGGCCGCGAGGACCACCAGATCGGCGTGGTGGGCGAGCCGCACGTTCGACTCCGCCAGCAGCGAAGTGATCGACAGGGCGAGGTGCCCGGCACCGTGGACCGCGACCGTCGACCCGGCCGCGGGGAAACCCGTGTCGAGCAGCCCGGCCTCGGCGAGCGATTCCAGAACTTCACCCAGCTGGGTGGGGTCCTCGCCGCGGGACCGCAGCCTTTCACCCAGTTCGGCGACGGTGTGGCGGCCGTCGAGGGTGAGCAGTTCGTCGACCAGCGCCTCGGGCAGCGAGTCGATCACCACGGCGTGCTTCGGGTCGGTCCCGACCTGCACGGCGCCGGCGCCGCGGCGCACCACGGCGAGTCCGGCCCGGACGCGGGGTCTTGTGTCCACAGGGGACAGACTGGCAGGGGGTGAGGCCCCCTGCCAGCGGAAACGTCAGACCTTGGCCTTGCCGAGGATCCGCGTCATCTTCGTCCCGCAGACTGGGCAGGTGCCCTTCGCCATGCGCCGGCCGTTGGTTTCCTCGACCTGTCCGTCGAAGTCGCGCTTCTCCCGACACTTGACGCAGTAGCCGTTGTAGGTCTCGGCCACAGCCCCTCCCTTGCAGTTGTGAGTGCGGACACACTCGGGGACCTTGGCGCGACGGTACCTCCGCGAGGCCGCGTTTCCGCGCATGTCGCGCCCGCGCGTGTCCAGCCGCCGTTCGGTGGAACTTCACCCGCCGGGTGCGCGCCTGCGGCCGGTTGGGGGCGGAAAATTGTCGGTGCCGACGTTTACGGTGACTGCATGGCCGAACCGCGGGTGGAGGTGCGGCGGAGCTCCCGGCGCCGCCGCATGGTCAGCGCGTACCGGGAGGGCGACACAGTGGTCGTCCTTCTGCCGGCACGGATGACCAAGGGGGAAGAGAAGCACTGGGTGGCGGAGATGTTGAGCCGCCTCCAGCGCAGTGAGACGCGCAGGAAGTCGCCTGCGCGCACGTCGGACGAGGCGCTCATGTCGCGCTGTGCCGAGCTGTCGGCGCGCTACCTGGACTCGCTCGCCGACCCCGTGAGCGTGCGCTGGGTTCCGCCCATGCGCACGCGCTGGGCCTCGTGCACGCCGACCGAGGGCACCATCAGGGTGTCCGAGCGGTTGAGGGACGTGCCGCCGTGGGTGCTCGACTACGTGCTGGTGCACGAGCTCGCGCACCTGCTCGTCCCGGGTCACGGCAAGGACTTCTGGGAGTGGGTCCACCACTACCCGAAGACCGAGCGGGCCATGGGGTACCTGGAGGGGCTCTCGGCCGCCGCGGGCTGGGGCATCTCCGAGGACTGACGAGCCACGACGCGGAAGAGCCCGGCGGGGGTGTGCCCGCCGGGCTCTTCGCCTGTTCGCCGGAAGTAGGTGTC
>NZ_JBHXCW010000343.1:0-6510 GCF_042725365.1 Lentzea sp. NPDC060358
GCTGCGGGCGTTGGGCTTCACGGTCTGACTTCTCGCTTGTGGCCGAACGGCGCGCACTCCTCGCGGGGTGCGCGCCGTTCGTCGTGTCAGAGCAGGTCCAGGAACGCCGATCCGAGCGGGCCGTGCGGGGTCAGCCGGCGGGCGTCGGCGAGGCTGACGAGCCGGGAGCTGCGCTCGTACCCGTCGGTGTCGACCCAGTCGTCGCTCTCCCGCACGGTCGCGGTGCCCCGGAAGACGACCTGGAGGAAGTCGGGGTAGGGGTACGGGTCGCCGGGACGCCGCGGGGCGAGGTGCTCGAAGTGCAGCCACCCCAGCGTGCGGACGCTGTCGCGTTCGAGCAGCCACCCGGTCTCCTCGTGCACTTCGCGCCGGATCGTCCCGGCGTGCGGCTCCGCGGGCTGCCGCCGGCCGCCGGGCAGGACGTGGCCACCGTCGGCGTTCTCGCAGAGGACGACCAGCTCGCCGACCCGCACGACGCACCGCACCGAGGTGACGAGCTCGTCGGGCAGATCGGCCGGCCCCGCGAAGGCGCTGACCCGCAACGGCATCGCCCCGCCCAGCCAGGAGGCCTCACCGGTGGCGATGCGCGCGGCCGACGCCGCGGCCAGCACCGCGGTCAACCCGGGATGCCGTGCCCCGAATCCTGGAGTTGTACCCACCATGTACGCCATCCAAACAGAAATCCACTATTTGGAACACGCCGCCGGCATGGTGAACAATTGCGTTGCACGGCCGTCCGGCCGTCGCATAGCTTGGTGCCATCACCACCAACAGAGATCAACCGGAGGAAGACATGCTTGCCAAGGCGGAGCTTGCGGGATGGCGAATTCTCGCCCTCGTCGCCGGTGGTCTGCTGGCGCTGGCGTGGGGCTCCACGCCATGACCTGATCCCCAGGTCATGACCTCGGAGCCGCCCACGGGAAACCCTGGGCGGTTTCTTTTTGCCCTGTGCGGATGCCGATGAGCTTCGGAAGCGGAACGGATTCCAAACCCGTTGCCCGAGGGTTCGACTCCTTCCATCGGTGCTGTTCGGAAAACGACGCCACTCGCCCCTGTGGCCCAACGAAAGAGGCAACGCGCTCAGAACGCGTCCGGTCCAGGTTCGAATCCTGGCAGGGGTACGAACGTCCCGCAGCTCAGCCCGGTGGGAGCGTCCGCCTGATACGCGGCAGGTCCCAGGTTCGAATCCTGGCGGGACGACCACGCTACAAAGAACCGTGGAGAACATCAGCAGAGCGGCGTCCGCGGCAGGAGCCCTGTTCGTCGACGAGCAGGGGCGCGTGCTGCTCGTCGAACCCACCTACAAACCGCACTGGGAGATCCCCGGCGGCATGGTCGAGCACGGCGAGACCCCGCGGGAGGCCTGCCGGCGGGAAGTCGGGGAAGAGCTCGGCCTGCACAGGGACCCCGGACGCCTGCTCGTCGTCGACTGGGCGCCCAAGGACGGCCACGACCGCGTCCTGTTCATCTTCGACGGCGGCACCCTCACGGCCGACGTCCGCATCCGGCTCCAGGAAGAGGAGCTGAGGTCCTACGAGTTCGTGCCGCCGCACGACACCGGGCGCCGCCTGATCCCGCGCCTCGCCGTCCGGCTCGCCGAAGCGTTGCGGGCCAAGGAATCGGGCGACACCCGCTACCTCGAGCACGGTCAGGCGTAGACGCTCTCCACGAACGCCGCCAGCTGGTCCTCCGGCAGGTGCCGCGCCAGGTCCGCCTCCGACACCATGCCCACGAGCCGGTGGTCCTCGATCACCGGCACGCGCCGGATCTGGTTGTCCTGCATGGTGCGCAGCACCTGCGACACGGAATCCGACGCGTCGACCCAGTGCACGTGGCACCCGAACTCGCCCGCGGTCGTCGTCGCCAGGTCCAGACCGGCGGCCACGGCCCTGGTCACGATGTCGCGGTCGGTGATGATGCCGTGCAGCCGGTCGTCCTCGCCGCAGATGGGCAGCGAGCCGACGTCGAGGTCCCGCATCAGGCGGGCGGCCTCGACCAGGCTCGCGCTCTCGTCCACGCACTGCACACCGGGGTGCATGATGTCGCGTGCTGTCGTCACGACGTCCTCCTTCCGGGGCTTCCCAGCATCCGCCCGTCCGGAGCACGCCGCAGATCAGGCCGGCGCCGTCTGCGCGACCAGCAGGCCCACCACGTCGGAGAGCCGCCCGCGCCGCGCGAACGCCCTGCGCTGGCGCACCGCGCCCGTGCCGTCGAGCAGCAACCGGTCGATGCCGTCGCTCACCATCTGGTAGTCGCCGGCGAACTCCAGCGCCGGGCGGATCCACCTCAGCAGCGACGCCACGATCGACGACATCGGGGTCGGCGCGGCGGTCACCGGGTCGATGCCGAAGCCCTCCAGGCCGTCCCGCGCGGCGCGCCACAGCGCGACCTTCAGCAGGTGCGGCTGGATTTCCGGCGCCGCGGCGCCCGAACCCAGTGCGGTGGCGGCGATCCCGCGCACCAGCGCGGCCATCAGCACCGCTTCCTCGACCGTCGGGGCGACGTCGGAGACCCGCAGCTCCAGCGTCGGGTGGTGCGCGGAGAGCCGGACGTCCCAGTAGAGCATCCCTGCGTCGATCGCCGCGCCGCTCGCCACGATCTCCTCCCTGGCCGCGTAGTACTCGGCCGCGTTGTCGAAGTGCGGCGGCGCACCCGAAGTGGGCCAGCGGTTCCAGACCACGTACCGCCAGCTCGCGTAGCCGGTGTCGCCGTCGAGCCAGTACGGCGAGTTCGCGCCCAGGGCGAGCAGCGCCGGCAGCCACGGGCGGAGGTGGTTGCTCACGAAGACCTTCGACTCGTCGTCGGGCAGTCCGATGTGCACGTGGCAGCCGCAGATCGCGAGGTCGTTGGTGAGCGCGCCCATCTCCTGCGCCATCCGGTGGTAGCGCGGGGAGTTCGTCAACGGCGTCGGCATCGTGAGGCCCAGCACCGGCGTCCCGGTGGCGGCCAGCCGGGCGTCGTGGCGCGCGGCCCGTTCGACCAGCGCACGGCGCGCGGCGGCCAGTTCGTCGCGCAACTGGCCCATCTCGGTGCACACACCGCTGGCCGATTCCACCTGGTATTGCGCGATTTCCGGCTGCAGGTCGACCTCGAACCCGTCCGAACCCGTCAGCACTTCGTCGGCACGGTTGGCCAAATGGCCTGTGGAGGCTTCGACGAGGACGAACTCCTCTTCCACCCCAACGGTGAGAAGGCCGTCCACGCTCGTGCGTTGCGCTGGTACCGATTGAGTTCTGCTGCCGACCTGCACGCCGAACCTCCAGTGCACTGAGTAGCGCCCTCGATGCTATGAGTGATCAGAGGGCCGCACAGGAGGCGTTCGGTTGTACCTGTTAACTCACCGCGCGCTGCGCGACACCCCGCAGCACGTCGCGTCGATCGCTGCCCGGCCGGCCCATCACCCAGCTGGATCCGGCGAGCGACTTCGCGTGCTCCTTCACTGGTGCCAGCAACCGAGATACCTCGCGATACGACCCCACTGCTCCCGGGGCACAGATAAGGGTCGCAAGAGAGAGGGTCACCTGTCGTCCCTCCGCCGTGTACGGCTTGTCGAGCAGACGAGCACTCAGAGGTACCGTCTCGTCGAGCCCGGCGAGGAGCAGGAAGTCGTCACCGCCGACGTGCCCTACGTCCACACCGGGGAACGCCTGCGCCAGCTCCGCCAGGTCGTACCCGATCTCGCGGATCAGGTCGTCGCCCGCCGCGAACCCGACGGTGTCGTTCACCAGCTTGAAGGCGTCGACGTCCAGCCACGAGATCGCGAAGATCTCCCCGGCCCCGATGCGCCGCTCCACCTCCTTCGCCACCGCGTCGCTGCCCGGCAGGCGCGTGAGGGGGCTCAACGCCGCCGCCTGCTCCACCTTGAGTTCCGCGACACCACGAACCACGTCCGCCACACGCACGACGCCCATGCATCGCTCGTCGTGGTCGACGAGGATCAGGTCGTCGTTGGTGCGCTCACGGTTCGCACCGGCCACCACGTCCAGAAGGTCGAGCGCCGACGCCTCCGTTCCGATGACGTGCGGCTTGTCCGCAAGACGCGCCGCCTCCCGCTTGGCGTGCAACGCGTGCCCGTAAGGCCCGGTCACCGCGAGCAGGAAGCGGTTGCGGTCCACCGACCACCGCGGGCGGCCCTCGGCGTCGACCAGCACGACACCCGTGATCGACGGCTGCGTCACGAACACCTCGCGCACCTCGTCGCTCGTCGCGTGCTCGGGCAGCGTCGTCGCGGGGTGCAGGAAGTCGGTGACCCGCGGCCCGGTGGTGCTGCGCCGGATCTCACCGGTCTCCGTGACGGCCTCGGGCGCGATGCGGGCGTTCACCGCCGGGCGCCGCTGCGGGGGAGCGAGGAAGCGGCCCTGCGCGTGCCCCACCCCGAGCTTGCGCAGGTGCGCCAGCTCCGCCTCGGTCTCCACGCCCTCCGCGACGACCTGACCGCCCGTGTACTCGCCGAGGTGCACCAGCGACCGCACCAGCGCACCCCGCGCGGGGTCCTCCGGCAGCGAGCGGACGATCTCCCGGTCGAGCTTGATGAAGTCGGGCGACGCGCTCGTCAGCAGCCCGAGCGGCACGTCGCCCTCGCCCACGCAGTCGAGCGCGATGCGGAAACCGTTGGTGCGCAACGTCTGCATCCCGCGCGCCAGCCGGCCGCGGTTGGCGCGCGAGTACGGCTCGCCGATCTCGACGACGACACTGCCGGGGGAGCGCCGGGCGTCCCGCAGTGCGCCGTGGAGCGGAGCCAACACCTCGGGCTCGCCCGCGACCGTGATCGCGAGCAGGTTCACGTGCAACGGCAGCACCAGGTCGAAGTCGGCCGCCGCGCGGATGGCGCGGCAGGCGAGTCCGACGTCGGCGTTGGCCAGCAGACCGGCCTGGAAGGCGGCCTGGAGGAGATCCTGCACGCTGCCGTCGTGCGGCCGGGCCAGGGCCTCCACCGCGACGACGCCCCCGGTGTTCAGGTTGAACAGCGGCTGGAAGGCGAACCTGACGTCATCCAGCAATGCGGGCACGTCATTCATCGTGCCGGTGCGAACGAGTCCCGACCAAGCGGGTTCACCAGGTGTTCACGCTCCCGGCGACGAGCCGCCACGGTGCGGCCGCGCCCGGTGATCCGCTGGTCACGCGCTAGAAGATCAGCTTCGTCCTGAGCCAGCGCGGCGCGATCCGGAACAGGGCCGTCATCGCCGCCACCATCCCCTTCACGTCCTCGCGGCCGGACAGGTAGGCGCGCTGGTGGTGTGCGTCGAGCTGGAAGAAGATCTCGAAGAAGTCCCGCGTCTCGTCGGCGGTCATGCCCAGCAGCACCTCGAGCCCCCGGCGGCGCATGGCGTGCACGATCCGCGCCTTCCTCGACCAGATGACGCGCTGCGGGTCCTCACCCGCCTTGACGGCACGGGCGACCTTCGGCGCGAGGGTCAGCGACGTGGCGACGCTGTAGCCGGTGGCCGGGTGGATGAAGCCCGCGCTCGCACCGAACGCGAGACCGGCGGCCTTCGGCGCGTCGAGGGGGAACCGGACCCGTTCCTCCTGCGCACCGGGAGCGATCCGCGCGTGGAGCCGCCGGCGGAGCTCGTCGAGCGGCGTCGCGGGCCGGCCGGCCAGGCAGGTCTCCTCGACGAGCACCCGGTTACCGCCCAGCGGGACCGTGTAGAGGAACGAGTCGCCGTTGCGCCAGTCCATCAACGTCGTCTCGGTGCAGTCCGACTCGATGACCGTCCCCACGGCCGTTTGCTCGGCACGGCCCTTGCGCGCACCCGTGGCGTTGAACGTGTAGCGCGCCTCCGCCGGACGTGGGAGGACGGTGACCGTGTCCGGGAGTGCGTGCAGACGCGCGTTGTCGAGGATGGCGTACTCACGCGGGATCAAGTGCTCTTCGCGTGCGTAGACCCGGACAACGGAACTCGTGACCTTCGTGGGCGTGCCGTGGGGGAGTTCGTCGACCCACGCCCCGTAAGTCGCCGCCCACACCCGTTCCGGCTGGCGGTCCACGATGGCCGTGTCGAGGCCTTCCTGCGCGCAGGCACGTGCGAGCGCCCGTCCGGCCGGGCCACCACCGATCACCAGAACGTCGAACATGGCTCAATGATCGGCGGTGCGGACATGGTCCACCGAATGAAGTTCGGCAGCGTGGAGGGACGTGGGTCACATCATCACCGCCCAACCGTGGCGGAGACGGCCTGCTGGACCCCGAAGACGCAGGTCAGTAGCGGTGTGAGTGCCGGTAGTACCCCCGATTTGGAGATCGAAACAGGCCCGTGTAATGTTCTCCATGTCAGAGCGAAGCGGGCCGGAAATACCAACCGGAACGGGCCTGGCCAAAAACCGGAAGACAAAAAGCCTCGGAGAGGCCGATTTGACACCGGTGAGCGAGACCAAATAAGCTTCAGCAACACAAGCCCCGAGTGAAACTCTCCGGAAACGGAGAACGGATCCGGTGAGCGCGTGTTCTTTGAGAACTCAACAGCGTGCCGAAACACAGCCAGTAATATGAATACTCCTCGTCAGGAGTAT
>NZ_JBHXCW010000344.1:0-6478 GCF_042725365.1 Lentzea sp. NPDC060358
CTCCTTTGTGTCACGTTGGAATGGTTTGATCCTCCCATGCCGGTACCGGGCCCGGTCCATGGGAATGCCCGGTGCGCTTCGCGGTGTTTGCGTGCACGGAGTTCCCGCGCACGGATGCGATCGCGCCCGATGATTCATGCCGACGAATCCTGCCGGCGAATCCTGCCCGCGAATCGCGCTTACGAGGAGAGACGATGCCCGACACCACCGCGGCGGCCGCGGCCGCGATCGGCTTCACCAGCGACCCCTTGAGCAGCAGGCTCAGCTTGCCGCTCGTGACGGGGTCGACCGGGGCCTGCGAGAACGTCACGTGCGTGCCGGCCAGGGCGGACGGGTCGAACCCGAGTGCCGCCGGCAGCGGCACCAGCGGCAGCCGGGCGATCAGGCCCTCGACGGACGCGAGGTCGTGACCGGCCCGCTCGCAGCGGGCGCAGTCGCGGCTGTGCCGGGCGATCCGCTTGCGCCACAACGCGCTCGGGTCGCCGTCCCAGTCCGCCACGACGTCGGCGAGCCCGGGGCAGCGCGGCGTGCGTTCCAGTGTCCGCACGACGATGCGCGCGGCGTCGAGCTGGGCTTTGACCCGCTGCACGCGCACGGCGGTGTGCTGCGGCGTGAGCTCCAGCGCGTTGGCGACCTCCGTGCGGGTGAGCCGCCCGGCCGCCTCCAGCCACCACAGCGACAGCAGCTCGCGCTCGTCGGCGCTGAGCCACCGGGTGGCCGCCACGACCTCGCGGCGCTGCCCGGACAGCTGCAGCCGCATGATCGTGAGGTCGACGAAGTCCGCGCCGGGGTCGGCGATGTCCTCGACGATCTCACCGGTGACCGGCACGCGCTGGCGTTCGCGGTGCCGCAGGCGGATCTGGTTCATCGCGATCACGACGAGCCACGACCGGAACCCCGCGGGATCGCGCAGCGACGACAGGCCGTGGACCGCGCGCAGCATGGTCTCCTGGACCACGTCGTCGGTGTCCTCGTGCCCGCCGAGCGCGTGGCCGACGATGTTGTAGACGAGGGGCAGGTAGCCGCTCACCAGGTCGTCGAGCGCGCGCTGGTCACCGTCGCGCGCGGCCACCACCGTCGCGACGCCGGGTTCCCGCACTGCCGCCATGCCCACCTCACCCACCACTTCCTCCGGGTCCTCTGATCAGGAGATGTCCCAGGTGAGCGGCGATAACAACTTTTTCCAGAAGTTTTTTCCGCCGGTTTCCCGGCCGGTTCGCGGCGCCGGGGCGGAACTGGCCGGAAGTAGACCACACGGACCAGGGGAAGCCCACCGAACCGGGCCGAATCCTGTCCGGACACGAATCCGTCCCGCCGTTGACCTCGCCGTACCGGGGTCACGACGATGAGAGCGTTCCCACGTACGCGGGGGTGGTCGGTGTGCTGAACCTTCTCGTGGCCTTCCTGGTGGCGTTGGCGCCCGTGCCCGCACCACCGCCCAGCAGCCCGCCGTCCGGTTCACCGGCCGTGGCAGCGGCGGTCGTGTGCGTGCTCTCGTGCGACACGCTCGACCCCTCCCGCGCCGCCCAGGAGACGTTCCCGGTGCCGGAGAAGCAGCTCAACGGCCGCCGGGTCGTCCTGCACGTCTCCGACCGCGACGGCATGGCCTGGGGCAGCATCGACAACGGCGTCACCGGCGACTCGGTGTGGCTCGACCGGTCGTGGGACGGCGGCGCGAGCTGGGAGGGCCTGCTCGGCAGGGCGAGCATCCCCGGCTCGTGGACCGGCACCAGGACGCTCATGTACAACGTCACCGACCCGGTGGGCCACCGGCGCGGCCTGCTCCGCGCGTGCGGTGACGCCGCCGGGGTGACCTGCACGGACTGGATCTACCCGACGGTGTGCGACGTCCTGTGCGACCGCACGGGCGCGAACCAGGCCAACGGCGACGCACAACCCGTGCCACCCACGACGTTGCACGGCCGCACGATCCGACTGCACACCGACCTGAACGGCATGGCCTGGGCCGGCGTCGAGGCCGGTGGCCAGGGCGACGAGGTCTGGCTCGACCGCTCCTGGGACGGCGGCGCGAGCTGGCCCGCCGGGTCGTCGCTCGGCAGGACCGCGATCCCGGCCGGGGCGACGTCCACCCGCACCACGATGGTCGCCACCCGCGACCCGCGCGGCCGCCACTTCGGCGGAGCCGTGCGCGCGTGCGGCCGGGAGGCGGCGCACAGCGAGGGCAGCTGCACGGCGTGGGCGCGTCCGGTGCCGAGCAGGCCGCGTGCCGCCGCGGACGCCCTGATGTACTCCTACGACCCCTCGGCCGCGTGGTGGCCGTCGAGCTGGTGGAACTCGGCGACCACGTTGACCGCGGTGCTGGACTCGGGCGTCCGCGACCACGACTGGGTGATCGCGCGGACCTTCGACGTCAACCGCGGCACGTTCGCGGCCGGCCGGCGCGGCACCGACCCGGTGGAGGGCGACTTCATCAGCCGGTCGATCGACGACAGCGCGTGGTGGGGCCTCGCCTGGGTGGCGGCCTACGACCGCACCGGCGACCAGCGCTACCTCGCCACGGCCACGACGATCGCGAACTACGTGCACCAGCACTGGGACACCCGCACGTGCGGCGGCGGGGTCTGGTGGGACCGCGAGCACACCTACAAGAACGCCGTGACGAACGGCCAGTACCTGCGGCTCACCGCGTCGATCAGCCGCCGCACGCCCGGCGACACCGTCTGGTCGCAGCGCGCCCGCACCGCCGCGGACTGGTACCTCGGCAGCGGCCTGATCGGGTCCGCCGGCCTCGTCAACGACGGGCTCACCGGCGACTGCCGCAACAACGGCCAGACGGTGTGGACCTACAACCAGGGGCTGGGGATCGGCGGGTTCGTCGAGGTGTGGCGGCTGACCGGCGACACCCGCTACCTCGACGCGTCCCGCCGCCTCGCCGACTCGGCGATCTCCGGCGCGGTGCTGACCCGCGACGGCGTGCTCACCGAGTCGTGCGATCCCACGGCGTCGTGCGACGACAACCAGAAGCAGTTCAAGGGCATCTTCATGCGGTTCCTGAAGGACCTGGCGCGCGCCACGGGCTCCGGTGCGTACCGGCAGTACGCGGCCCGGCAGGCCGACTCGGTGTGGACGAACGACCGCGACGCGCTGAACCGGATCGGGCAGCGCTGGGCCGGGGGCAGCCCCAACCAGGCCGACTGGCGCACCCAGGCGAGCGGCCTGGACGCCGTGAGCGGCTGACCCGGAACGATCATCACGCACAGCTACGGACAACGGTGTCCGTTTGGTCTCGTTCATTTCCTGCCTCGGTGCGCTCCACCAGCGCTGGAGCCGCGGCTCGACCGCGCCACTAGTCACGCATGGTGAAGTTTTCGGGACTACTGACAGATGACCCGAATCGAGAAGCAATGGACAAGGCATCCGTCGCGCGCTTCCTGCTGCTGGCACTGCTGTGGGGGAGCAGCTTCACCTTCATCAAGGTGTCCCTCGAAGGTTTGACACCGGGACAGCTCGTGCTCACCAGACTGGTGCTGGGCGCGGCCGTCCTCCTCTCGATCGCGGCGATCAGCAAGGTCGCCCTGCCGCGGTCCGTCCAGGTCTGGGGCCACATCGGGGCCGCGGGCCTCTTCGGCAACGTGATCCCGTTCCTGCTGCTGTCCTACGGCGAGAAGACGACCGGCGCCGGCATCGCGGGCGTCCTCATCGGCGCCTCGCCGCTGCTGACGCTGGCGCTGGCCACGGCCGCCCTGCCGACCGAGCGGGCCACCCCGCGCAAGGCCATCGGTCTGGGGCTCGGCTTCATCGGGGTGGTGCTGCTGGTCGGCCCGTGGCACGAGTCGCTGGGCTCGCTCAGCGGCCGGCTGGCCTGCTTCGGCGCGGCCATCAGCTACGCGGTCGGCTTCGTGTACGTCCGCAAGTACCTGTCGCCGCTCGGCCTGAAGCCGCTGGCCCTGGCCGCGTCGCAGCTCGTCGCGGCGGCGGCGCTGCAGGCGGTCGTGACGCCGTTCCTCGACTGGCGGGTCCCGGACCTGACCGGTTCGGTGACGTTCAGCATCGTGGTCCTCGGCCTGTTCAGCACCGGTCTGGCGTACGTGCTCTACTTCCGCCTCATCGGCGACGTGGGCGCGACGACGGCCTCGGCGGTGAACTACGTGGTGCCGGTGTTCGCGGTGCTGATCAGCGTGCTGTTCCTGGGTGAGCACATCACCTGGAACCTCATCGCGGGCGGTCTGGTGGTCCTCGTGGGCGTGGCCTACGCGGAGAACCGGCTCGGCCAGCTGCGCAAGAGCACCCCCGAGACCGCGGGAGCGGTCCGGTGACCGGGCGGGCGCTGCTCCGGACGATCACCGACGACCTCGACATGGTGATGGACCGCGACCCGTCGATCCTGTCGCGCAGCGAGGCGCTGCTGCACCCGACGGTCATCGCGGTCTGGGGCTGGCGCATCTCGCACCGGCTGCACCTGAGGGGTCACCGGCGCAGCGCCCGTCTCGTCATGGTGCTGTCCCGGTTGCTCACGGGCGGCATCGAGATCCACCCCGGAGCCACGATCGGCCGCGGCTTCTTCGTCGACCACGGCGCGGGCGTCGTGATCGGCGAGACGGTCGAGATCGGCGACGACGTGACGATCTTCCACCAGGTGACGCTCGGTGCCGTCGGCTGGTGGCACGACAACCAGCGGCCGGAGGGCTCGCGCCGCCACCCGAAGCTCAGCGACCGGGTGGTGGTCGGGGCCAACGCGACGATCCTGGGCCCCGTCACCGTCGGCCACGACTCCGTGGTGGGCGCCCAGGCGCTCGTCATCCGCGACGTCCCCGCCGACTCGCGGGTCCTGGCGCCGTTCTCGATCCCGAACCTGCGCTCGACCCGCGGCGTGGCGAAGGCGGCCAAGCCCCGCCAGTCCGTCGTGGTCGCCGGCCAGAAGCACAAGGGCGCGGCGGTGTTCCCCAGCTGGTGATCTCACCCTGCAGATCGGAGGGCTCGTGGAGACCCGAGTCAGTCAGCCCCTCGTCAAACGACCGCCTGCCCAGTCGCTCGTGGACCTGATCGGCGGCACACCCACGGTCAGACTCGACCTCGGAGTCACCACCGCGCACCTCTACGCCAAGCTGGAGATGGCGAACCCGCTGTCCAGCGTGAAGGACCGCGCCGCGCTCTACATGGTCAACGGCGCGGAGGAACGCGGCCAGCTCGTCCGCGGCTCGGGCACGATCGTCGAGGCGACGTCCGGCAACACCGGCATCTCCCTCGCGGCGATCGCCGCCGCACGCGGCTACAGGTGCGTGATCGTGCTGCCGGACAGCGCGACCAGCGAACGCATCCAGCTGCTCAAGGCCTTCGGTGCGGAGATCGTGACGACGCCCTACCAGGAGGGCTACGTCGCCGCGATCGCCAAGGCCGAGGAGATCTACCGCGAGCGGCCCGGCTCGTGGTTCGCCTGCCAGCACGAGAACTCCGACAACGTGGCGGCGCACCACGCCACCACCGGCCCGGAGATCTGGAACGACACCGACGGCGAGGTCGACGTCTTCGTCTGCGGCGTCGGCACCGGCGGCACGCTCAGCGGCACGGCGAAGTACCTCAAGGAGCGCAACCCCGCGATCCGCGTGGTCGCCGTCGAGCCGGAGGGGTCGCCCGTGCTCAGCCAGGGCTGGGGCGGCCTGCACCGCATCCCCGGTCTCAACGGCGGTTTCGTCGCGCCGACGACCGACGTGGACCTGATCGACGAGGTCCTCGCCGTGTCCAACGAGGACGCCTACCGCACGGCGCGGGAGCTCGCGAGGACGGCGGGGCTGCTGGTCGGCGTCTCCTCCGGCGCGGCCGCCCACGCCTGCCGCGTGCTCTCGGCCCGGCCGGAGTTCGCGGGCAAGAACTTGGTCACCGTCTTCCCGGACACGGGCGAGCGGTACCTCTCGTGGTTCAACCAGGAAGACACGACGACTGACACCGGCGAGACGCACGCAGCCATCAACGAGGAGTGACCAGCCATGACGCAAGTGCCCAACATCCTGCTTCCCGGCGAGGGCGAGTCGGTGCAGATCGGCACCACCACGCACACCACCTTCAAGGCGCAGGGCAAGGAGACCGACGGCAAGCTCGGCATCTACGAGCACCGGATGGCTCCCAACGCGCCGGGCGCCTCGCCGCACGTGCACAACGAGCAGCTGGAAGCGTTCTACGTGCTCAGCGGCATGGTGGAGCTCCACCTCGACGGCAAGTCGTTCGCCGCGCCGCCCGGCACCTACGTGAACGTGCCGATGGGGATGTCGCACGGGTTCCACAACCCGTACAAGGACCAGGCCACGATGCTCATCATCTTCACCCCCGCGCTCAACCGCGAGGAGTACTTCCGGGGCCTCTCCGAGATGTACGCCGACGGCAACAAGCCCACCGAGGACGAGCTGCTGACGCTGATGGCGAAGTACGACCAGTTCGAGGTCACGATGAACGGCTACGACGTCCCGAACTGGGGCCGTCACTGAGTTCTTGCTGACCGGTCGGCGGGTGTCCTGCTCGGACA
>NZ_JBHXCW010000345.1:0-6465 GCF_042725365.1 Lentzea sp. NPDC060358
CTCACCTCCTGGCCCGCTCGACCACTTCCTCGAGCCGCAGCGGGCTGGGCGGGTGGTGGCTCAGGCACAGCGGCGCCCGCATCCGCCGGAACCCGAACGTGTCGCCGGTGACGTAGAACTGCCCGCGTTCCAGCCGCGAGATGTCCGCGACCGAACTCCCCTTGGCCCGAGCCATCTCCGTGGCCGCCGCGATCTGCGCGGGACTGTTCAACCGCCCGAAGAACTGCGTCGTGGCGTTGCCGGTGATCTGGTTGTGCACGCCCTTGGGCGCCTGCGTGGCGAGCAACAGCCCGAGCCCGTACTTGCGGGCCTGCGAAGCGAGCAGGATCGTCGTCTGCGTGCTGGCCGTGACCCCACCGGAAGGCGCGATCGTCTGCGCCTCGTCCATCACCAGCAACCCGCCGAGCGGCCGGTCCACCGCCGGGTTCCGCTTGATCCAGGCGAAGACCTCGAGCTGCAGCTGGCTGATGAACCCCTGCCGCTGCTCGTCGGACGGCAACCCGACGAAACTGATCACCGAGATCCGCGCCTTCCTGCCCTCCGAAGGCCGCAGCAGCACACCGGGATCAGTCGGCTCCCCCTGCCCACCGAGCAGCGGATCGTTCACCATCGCCGCCCGCAACGTCTCCGCGAGATCCGCCGCCGTGGCCGCGGCCGAGTTCAACTTGCTGATCCCGTCCGGCAACTCCGCCAGCAGGTCCACGAACCCGTTGAGATCCCGCCGATCGTTGCGCGCGTAGTACTTCAACGCCTCCTTGAGCACAGCCCGCCCCCGAACAGCGAACTTGGTCTCGTTGGCGATCCGAGCATGGGGCACCAGCCGAGTCACGGCGGCCTCGATCGAAGCCGCGAACTCGTCCTCGTCCCCCCGCACCTCGGCGAAGTCGGGCAGGGGGTGGAACACCAGCGGCCGCCCACCGGCCCGCCCCGGCGTCCACACCACGACCTCGGTCCCGGCCAGGTAGGCGGCAGCCTTGGCCGCGTCCCCGTCCCGCCACTCCCCCGGCACCTCGGGCCAGGCGTCCCCGAGCCGCGCGAGGTCGTTGTTGGGGTCGAGCACGATCGCCGAAACCCCTTGCAACGCACACTCTTCGACGATCCGCCGCAACAGCACCGTCTTGCCGCTACCGGACCCGGCGAACACGATCGCGTGCTTGCGCAACGACTCCAGCGCGATCCGGATCTCCCCGTCCATGCCGAGCACGATCTCCCCGTCGTGAACGACAGGCATGTGCTCCTTCGACTGCGGCTGCGGCGCTTCGGTCTTCGGCCGCGGTTGCGGAGTCTGCTCGAAACTCAGATCCCGTTCGTGTCCGGGCGGTTCATCCACCTGACGCGGCGGAGGACGCGTCTCCTGCCGTCCACCCCTCGGGGTGGACCTGGTTGGATCGGGCATGATCTGCCGCAGGAACGTCGTGCTGCTGGCGGGTCGGCGCGCGGCGAGCCAGGCGAACAGCTGGTAGCTCTGCGTCGACCACATCTCCTTGAGCGCGCCGAAGGTGCGCAGGTCGTCGTCGGAGACATCGATGCTCCTGCCGCCGCTGCGTTCGAACTCCGCGACCTCGCCGCGGGTCTTCGCGCCGGTCCACCCCTTGGAGCCGTTGCGGATCAGGATCAGGTGGCGGCCCCGCACGCTCTTCGCCGCGGCCCGGGCGTCCCGCAGCCTGCGCAGCACGCGGTTGCCGTGACTGCTGGCGATGAGCCGGAACACCCAGCGCTCCTCGACGTCCTTCTCCTCGTCGACGGTGTGGCGGAGCGCCGCGTGCAGGCTGTTGTCGTCCAGCTGTGGTTCCGGGTGCCAGGTGAGGTCGTCGTTGCCGATCTCCGTGACCCAGGACCTCAGGCCCGCCAGCAGCAGTGCCGGCATGACCTCGTCCTCGTTGTGCGGCTTGACGTCCGCTGCCGCAAGACTCGCCTTCGAACGCAGTCGCGCGAACTCGGCGTCGAGCTCGGCGAGGTCGTCGTGCTCCGGTTCGACAGTCACCGCGGGGGTGCTCCGCACCGCTTCCTCTCGAGGTTCCTGCTTCTCGTCGAACGACCGCAGTT
This sequence comes from Lentzea sp. NPDC060358, assembly GCF_042725365.1. NCBI lineage: Bacteria > Bacillati > Actinomycetota > Actinomycetes > Pseudonocardiales > Pseudonocardiaceae > Lentzea > Lentzea sp. NPDC060358. The sequence continues at coordinate 2,047 of NZ_JBHXCW010000345.1, forward strand.
CCACGATCTCGCCGTGGAAGCAGCTCTCGGCATGTGCGTGGATCCGCTTGAGCAACTCGCGCGGAGTCATCGGCTGCCAGGTACCGAACGCTTCGTCGGCCACGGGCCAGGTCGGGTGCGGCGGGGTGATCATCTTGCGCTGGTAGATCGTCCCCAGCCACTTCTCCACGAGCGTGCGAGCGATCCCACCGTCCATGATCGCGGAGAGGATCGGAGTCGTGGTGAAGCGGTCGCCCACGGTGTCGCTCGCTATCGACCCGAGTTTCGCCCACGTGTTCGGCAGGCAGGCGACGATCGTCAGCGTTCGCCTCGTGGTCTCGCGGAGCTGCATCAACCCGTCCGAGATGAGCGCGATCTCCTGTGCCAGCTCGCTGTTCGACGTGTCGTCGTCGAAGGCGTCCTGGCTCTTGTTCACCAGCGTGTCCAGTTGGTCGACCGCGACCACGCACGGCCCCGTCATCGCGAGGACGCGCGAGATGTCCCGCACGAGCGTCTGCGGGCGCTTCGGCTTGGCGGGAAGGCCCCAATGACGGCGCTCGTCCTGCAGCTCGTCGAGCCCTTCGAGGAAGGAGCGGCCGATGTCCGCGTACTCGGAGGCGTAGAGCACGAGAGCTTTGACCGTGTCGCCGCACTCGACCGCGATCCGCCCGTCCACCTGGCGCAATCCGTTGAGGAGTGCCCGAAGATCGTCCGGGATCAGCGGAGCCTCGCCGAGAACCGCGCGCGTGACCTCCGCCGATGCGGCAGCTCGTTCACACAGCTGCTTCAGCAGCACTGTCAGCTGGAACACGCCGTCGTCGTTGGTCCTGAGCAGTTCGCTGCGCATGGCGTCCGCGACGTCGTCCCAGAACAACTTGCCGGACGTGAGTTCGATCAAGAAGAAGTAGCCGCCCTCCTGCTGCACGATCCGGCGCACCGAACCGAGCAGGTGGGTCTTGCCGATGCCCTTGCGCCCCTGCAGGGCGAGCCCGATCGGGCTCGGCCCGGTGCTCGCCTTGGCGTCCGCGATGCCGGTCCTGATGCGGTGCTCCGCTCGCGGGTGCAGACCGTCGACGTGCGACGGTGAGTTCTGCCAGACGTCGTCGGGTGTCATGGCGGAGTTGAAGCGCAACGCAGCCAGCGCTTCCCGCAGCTTCGCGGTCATGACGATTCCTCGATCGCGATGAGGTGCAAGTCCTCACCGCCGATCCGCACCGCGGCGGCACGGTCGTCCGCACCGAGCATCTTCGTGTTCGAGTCCGGCGCCAGGTGGACGGTGCCGGTCTTCATCATCTCCAGCAACACCTCGTCCACCTCGCTCTTCTCGGCTCCGTTCAACCGGGGGCGGATGCGGGCCAGGCGGATCCACTCCTCCGGCGTGCCGGCCAGATGGCTGTAGGCTGCCCGGATCAGCGATTCCAGGTCGTCCGGCCGCACGGCCTCGACGAGCAGGCCGCGCCGGTGGAGAAAGCCGATGACTCGCCGGAGCAGCTCGGTGTGCGCCCGAGCCAGAGGTCCGGCATGGGTGGGCGCGTCACCGCCGACGAGATCCTTCATGCACCACTCGACACCCTTGTCGGTGATCTCGTGCACGAGCCTGCCGGCCTCCTTCGAGGTCGACATCAGGTCGCCGTCGTTCAAAGGGCCGCGCACCGCTGGTGGCAGCTTGATCTTGAACCGGTCGGTCAACTCCTTGTGCGGGATGGCGCGGTCTTCCAGCATCAGCTGCATCAGTGCCGCCCGTGCCTGAGGGCCGTACGTCTCCGGCATCACGCCGCCTTTCATTCCGTGAACGCGTTGATTCGTCGATCAATGCGGGTGAGCAGTGCGCTCACCTCTGCGCGCAACCGCCCTGGCACCGGCACCCCGGTTCCGTTGCGCTGGCTCTTGCCGAGCAGCAGCAGGTCGGCCGACCTGTCCCGGAGGAGGTCGAAGTCCCCGTCGTCGAGGGCGCTCGTCATTCCGCTCACCGTCTCCTCGAGCAGTGCGAGCCGTGCCTCGTAGGCCAGGTGACCAGGCAGCTCGCGCAGTGCGGCCTCTGCGGTGCGCAACGCCTCGAGGGCCGGCTCGCTCTCGGGGGCGGGAGCCGCCTTGATGAGGTCGTGCAGCTCGCGCGCCACCTGCGCGGGTCGCCCGACCGGGTCGAACTCCAGGTGTCGCAGGCTGCGCAGGAAACCGGGCAGCAGCTCGCGATCTGTTCCTCGGGTGAGCAGGCAGAACATCTGCCGCTGCGACCCGTCCGGTCCGAGCGTGCGCCTCATGAAGCGTTCCGCCTCGGTCAGCTGCCACCGGCTCAGCGCGCCGTCGACCACGAGACAGAGGTGCTCGGCGGGATCGTTGGTCTGGTCCAGGAATTCAGGATCTCCCGACACGGACCTGTCGGCCGCCACCCCGAGCAACCGCAGCTCGGTGATGAGCTCCGTGCCGGTGCGCCAAAGCGTCCTCGGGCTGGACACCAACAGGTCCCAGTCGAACTTGCGGCGGTGTCGCGAGCGGGCCGCGGCCACGTAGGCGTCGCGGTTGTCGGCCAGAAGGTCCGTCCGGTCGAACTCCTGGGCGATCACCGCCGCCACGGTCTCGAGAGCGAAGGAGATCTGGTCCGACGACGGAGGCCGCTCGGCCAGCACCGGCAGCAGTTCGCCAAAACTCCAGTACGAGATGTAAGGCACCGTCAGATGCCGCACCATCTGCTCCGGCGTAACCCCTTTGACCAGCCAGTTGCTGAACAGCGGAGCGACAACGCCCACGCACTTCTGCTGCCACTCCTCGGCCCGCTCGTACTCCATGCGGTTGTCGAGCCGCGACAGCACCGGCATCACCTGGTGACGAGGCCGGTCGTAAGGCAGGCGGTCCCTCGCCTGGTCCGCGAGGTGGACGATGTCCACTACCTCGTTGAGGTTCTGCTCGTTGGCGGTGAAGACCACCACCAACCGGTCCGGCAGCTGCGCGGCGCAGATGCCCGCGATGTCCGAGACGCCGGTACGGCTGTCGATCAGCACGAAGTCGTACTTGGCGATCCATTCCTCGCGGCGGTCCTCGAGGTACGCGGCGAAGCCCTGCTCGTAGAGCTCCTCCCAGTCGATCCCCTGCATCCGGTACGTGTAGGAGGCATCGAGCTTGTTCCCGACCACCTTGCCGGCCGCCATCAGGTCGAGCACGCCACCCTCGACATCGACCCGCACTGTGTGCGCCGGTGGCACCTCAACCTCCCGGAGGAAGTCGTGAGCGAGATCCACGACACCGCTGTCCGGCATTTGGGAGAGATGGGGGCGGAAGTAAAGGTGGAGGCCAGGTGCCTCCAGGTCCCAATCGACGGCGAGCACCCGATACCCCCAGCGCGCGAGCAGCACAGCCGTGTTGGCCAGGGTGAAGCTGCGTCCGACGCCGCCCTTGTAGGAGTAGAACGTGATCACGGTTCCGGACATGGTTTGAACCTCGGCAAGGGCGGGCGCGGAGTCACGATGGGAGTGGGGAGCTCGACAATCGGCCAGTCGGGCTGCCAGTCGGGCACCTGGTCCACCAGTTCCACCAGATCCCGGGCCAGCCGTTTCACTTCCTGGTGGAACTGGAAGTAGTGAACGGTCTGCTGATAGACCGGGTCGGGATGCGCGAACTCCTTGAAGTCGTGATAACTGCGCATCCGTTCCTCCTCCGGGAAGTTCTCGGAATCGGAGAAGAGAATGGGATAGATCAGTCCCTGGGGGATCTCGGCGGTCGCGAAGCCCAGCATCTCCTCCCGGGCACGCATGCTGTAGAGCTCTGCCATGCACCAGCCCGACGTGAAGTAGTGCGGCGTCATGACCTGGATCATGATCTTGCTGCGCCGCAACGAGGTCTGGAGGTTGTGCGCCCACTGCACCGCTTTGGGCATGTAGCGGTCCATGTAGATCCTCGGCGTCGGCGCACACTCGTCGGCGAGGCAGTCCCTCAGCTTGTTGTAGAAGTGGTTCAACAGCCATTTCTGGACATTGCCCTGACGGCTGTAGCTGATGAAGAAATCGAACTCGTAGCCGGACACGAGCAACAACGGTAGAGGCGGCCACGCCGCAATAAAAGACAAAAAAGTGGGCATTTCAAGCCGTTTTGACCAATAATTGGACAAAAACTGGCGATCAGATCGTGCCCTGGACAGCAAGAAGCCCCCGATCATGTTCGATCGGGGGCTTCCGAGCGGAGTGGACGATACAGGGATTGAACCTGTGACCCCTACCGTGTCAAGGTAGTGCTCTCCCGCTGAGCTAATCGTCCGAGCGGATGACGAGACTCGAACTCGCGACCCTCACCTTGGCAAGGTGATGCGCTACCAACTGCGCTACATCCGCGTTGCGCCTCGGTTTCCCGTGGTGCGAGAGGAACTTTATCCGACGGCCCCCCGAAGTTCCAAATCGGCTGATCTCGGGGGTGAAGCCACGGGCCGGCAATGCCTGGAAACGCCAGCGG
>NZ_JBHXCW010000346.1:0-6411 GCF_042725365.1 Lentzea sp. NPDC060358
GAACCCACCCGGGGCGTTCTCAGTGGTGCGAAGGGCGTCAGGCGCCCTGCGGAGCGGCCAGCTTCTTCGGCAGCGCCCCGGCGAGCAGCAGCGCCAGCACGGCCAGGCCGAGACCGACCCACAGGGTGATGTCGAACGCGCCCGACATCGTGGTGGCCGCCGCCTTCTCGGAGAACTTCTCCACGACCGGCTTCGCCTGCGCGTCCTGCGCCACCGCGACGCAGCTCTGCGAGGTGCCCGGCTCCGCCGAACCTCCCAGCCGCTCGACGGTGCACGCCTTGAACGAGCCGGCGATCTGGTCGGCCCGCTCGGCCGGCACGCCCGCCACGACGAGCTCCTGGCGCAGCTGCGGCGCGAGCTCGTCCGCGCTGGTGGACGCGGTCGAGCTGAGCGGCGCGAAGAACGCGAGCGACACGATCGCGATGCCGAGCGTGAAGCCGAGCTGCTGCTGGGTGCTGACCAGGCCCGACGCCGCGCCCGCGTCCTTGTGCGGCACGTCGGCGAGCGCGAACAGCGAGATCGGCGTGGCGAGCGCGCCGAAGCCCAGGCCGATGATGAACAGCGCCGGCACCATGCCCCAGCTGCCCAGGTCACCGCTGTTGACGAGCAGGAACAGGCCGATGCCCAGCGCGAGCACGACCGCGCCGCCCTGCAGCACCGCACGGCCGAACTTCGGCACCAGCACGATGACCGACGCCGACGCCGTGAAGAACGCGCCGATGCAGAACGCCAGCAGCGTCACGCCGTTGCGCAGCGGCGAGAAGCCGAGGCCCTCCTGCATGAACAGGTACAGCGCCAGCATGAACATGCCGGTGAAGGAGAACGTGACCAGCATCAGCCCGAGCGCCGAGGAGAAGCTGCGGGCCTTGAACAGGTTCAGCGGCACCAGCGGGGCGCCGTCGCGGCGCTGCTTCGCCCGCTCGTAGGCGATGAACGCGGCGAAACCGCCGACGGACAGCACCATCGAGACGATCGTCCACACGGGCCAGTGCAGCTCGCGGCCGAAGGTCAGCGGGAACAGCAGCAGCACGAGGCTCGCGGTGGCGAGCACGACGCCGACGAGGTCGAGGCGCATCGCGTGCGGGGCCTTCGACTCCGGGATGAACTTGTAGCCCAGGATGCAGCCGACGATGCCGATCGGCACGTTGATCAGGAAGATGGGCCGCCAGTCCCAGCCGAAGAGGTTCGCGGCGACCAGCACGCCACCGATCAGCGGTGCGACCGTGGCCGCGACGCCGCCGACCATGCCGTGCACGGCGAAGACCTTGCCCTTCTCCTCGTCGGGGAAGGTCACGTGGATGATCGACAGCACCTGCGGCACCATCAGACCGGCCGAGAGGCCCTGCAGCAGGCGGGCGCCGACGAGCATGCCGGGGTCGAACGCGATGCCGCACAGCAGCGACGACACGGCGAAGCCGATGACGCCGAGCTGGAACATGCGGCGGCGGCCGTAGATGTCGCCGAGCCGCCCACCGGTGATCAGGGTGACGGCGAACGCGAACACGTAGCCCGCGGTGATCCACTGCAGCTGGCCGAACGACGCGCCGAGGTCGCGCTGGATCGACGGGAGCGCGACGTTGACGATGCTGCCGTCCAGCATGTCCATGAAGACGGCAACGGTCATGATCACGAAGGCGGCCCACCGCCTCTTGTCGGGGGCCGCCGCGCCGGCGACCTGGGTCGCCTGCGCAGTGGCAGTCGCCGGTGGCGACTCCAGGTCGGGGTTGGCATTGGTGGAGGTCACTGTTTCTCCTCAGATAACTGATGTCTCGCTGCGCACGAACGCCGGTGGGTGCCGGGGTCCGGCTGCTCGCCGCTGCCGGTCGACCCCGACGGTGCTGCCCACCTCGCGTCCGATGGCGACGACTGCCGGTCGAGCAACCAGCGTGGCCTCTCCCACTTGAGGCGCGGTCAGGCCGTGGCGGAGCCGGGGCGGGCACGCCAGGAGCCCCGGCGCCGGGATGCGGGCGCCGGGGCCGGTCTGCCGCGGCGGTCAGCCGTGGAGCGATGCCGGGTAGGTGCGCACGGACGCGGTCTCGTAGCGCAGCGCGACGTGGCTGGAGCTGCTCACGACGTCACGCCAGAACCTTTGCAGCGCACCACCTTCCGCGAGTCCGCTGGTGCCGGCGGCCCGCACCAGGCCGCCGACCGCGTCGACCAGGACCTCGGCCGCGTAGGCGACGTTGCGCTCGTTGCGCGCCATCGCGGCCGGGGTGAACTCGCGGTCGTCGAGCACCCTGGCGTTCTGCTCCACGAGCAGCCTCGCCGACTCCACCTGGCCGGACGCGCGGACCAGGTCGACCGCGGACGTCACGGCCTGCTTCTTCCCCGACAGCACCGAGACGCACGCGTCGAGCGCTCCCATCGCCGCGCCGACGGCCGGAGCGGCGAACGTGAGGCCGCCGACCGCCTGGAACGGGACGTTGTGGCTCTCCACCGGCGACCAGCTGGTGCCGGTGACGAGGTCCGCGCGGGAGAACGACAGGTGCGCGGGCACGAAGACGTCGTCCACCACCACGGAGTGGCTGCTGGTGGCCTTCATGCCGACGCTGTCCCACGTCTCGAGCACGGTGAAGTCCTTGCGCGGCACGGCGAAGAACCGTCCCTCGTCGCCCACCACCCCGCACAGCAGCGCCCAGTCGGCGAAGTCCACGCCGCTGACGTAGACCCACCGGCCGCTGAGCCGGTGCCCGCCGTCGACCTCGGCGCCCTTGCCCATCGGCGGCTGCCCGGTCACGACGAAGGTGTCCGGGCCGGACGCCCAGATCTCGTCGTGGCCCTGCTGCGGCAGCAGCGCCGCGAACCTCGACGAGAACGCGGACAGCGAGGCGCACCACGCCGCGGAGGCGCAGCCCTGCCCGACGAGCAGGACCGCCTCGGTCAGTTCGGCGAACGTGCCCTCCGTACCACCGCGTCCGGCTGCGACGAAGTGCCGCGCGAACCCGGCTTCGCGCAGTGCCTCCACGACTTCGGGAGCCAGCTTGCGGGTGGCGTCCGCCTGCGCCGCGTGTTCGGCGGCGATCAGCTTCACCTTCTCCGCGGCGGCAGCCAGCCCGACGTTCTGAGCAGTCACTTCGTCACCTCCGTGGCGAGCGCGGTCAGGCGGCCTGGACGGGCAGGTCGCGGTGGATCGTGCGGGACTTGGTGTAGAGCTTGCCGTCGACGCGCACGAGCACGTCCTCGATGGAGAACGTCGGTTCGAAGCTGACCTGGCCCTCCTCGGTCGTGCGCGTGACGAGCGAGGCGTAGCTGACGTTCAGCGTGTTCTCGCCGACCTCTTCGATCAGGTAGTGGTCGTTCCAGTGCCGCACGGCGACGCCCTTGTAGCGGGGCAGCGCGGCGCTGGCGCCGGCGATCAGGGCCGCCCGGCCCTCGACCTTCTCACCGCGGTGGGCGTGGTCGGTGACCCCGTCCTCGGTGAACGTCCGGGCGTAGCCCTCCACGTCCAACGCGTCGAGCAGCCGCATCTGCTGGGCGTAGAACGTCTGGACCTCGATGTGGACCGCAACATTGACTGGGGACACGACAACTCCTCGGTCTGCCGGTTTCGCTGCCGCGAATATGGGTGCGGGCGCTGGACATCCGGTCGAGCCGCCCTGGTTCCACCCCGGTTCCAGGTGGGGTTGAGACAAACCGGGCACGGTCTCCTCCGACATCACCCATCCCTGAAACTCGCGAGGAGGGCCCCATGGCCTCAACTCCCGATGTCGCCAAGTCGGTGACGGTCGAGGCGACGATCGAGCAGGCGTTCGAGATCTTCGCGTCGAAGCCGATCGAGTGGTGGCCGGAGTCGCACGTGTTCGTGAAGGACCGGCAGGCCATCACGATCGAGCCGTTCGTCGGCGGGCGGTACTTCGAGCGCGGTGCCGACGGCGAGGAGATCGCCTGGGGCACCATCACCGAGTGGGAGCCGCCCAAGCGCCTCGTCATGACGTGGCGGGTCGGCCCCTACTGGCAGCCGATCTTCGAGGACGAGAACGCCTCGTTCATCAAGGTCGACTTCGAGGCCGTGGGCCCGGCGACGACGAAGGTCACGCTGACGCACGCCGACCTGCACCGCCACGGCGAGATCGCCGAGGGCATCCACAAGGCGCTCGACGGTCCCTCTCCCGGCGAGACGCTGGAGAAGTACGCCGCCGTGGTCGACAAGCACGTCCCGAAGGCCGCCTGAGAGACCTGGGCTTGCACGAAACGTGGCCGTCGCGACACCCCGCTCCGGGGGGGTTGCGGCGGCCACGTCGTCGTCGGAGGGTGTTTGCGCACGTCGGGCGTGGTGGCCTGAAGCCCGGTCCAGCGCCGTTCTAGTGACCGCCTGGACACTGAGCGTGATCAGCCATTCAGACGAACACCCAGACCGGGAGATCCACATGACCATCCTCGTCACCGGGGCGCGCGGCAACGTCGGCCGTCGCGTGCTCCAGGGGCTCTACGCGGCGGGTCACAGCCTCCGCGCGTCCGGCAGGAACCCGGCGGAGCTCGACGTGCCCGCCGGTGTGGAGACCGTTGCCCTCGACCTCAACGACCCGGAGACCTTCGTCGCGGCCCTCGCGGGTGTCTCCAAGGTGCTGCTCTACGCGGAGCCGGACGGCATCGTGAAGTTCCTCGACGAGGCCGAGAAGGCCGGCGTCGAGAAGGTCGTCCTGCTGTCGTCCAGCACGGTCGGGACGCCCGGCGACCCGCTGGCGCACCACCACGAGGTCGCCGAGCAGGCGGTCGTCGCCTCCGGCCTCACCTACACGCTCCTGCGGCCGGGCGCCTTCATGAGCAACGCCTTCGGGTGGAGCTACTCGCTGAAGGCCGGCGACACGATCGACCAGGTCTTCCCCGAGGCGCAGATCGCGCCCGTGCACGAGGACGACATCGCCGACGTGGCGGTCGTCGCGCTGACCGAGTCCTCGCTCGACGGCGAGACCGTCGTGCTGAGCGGTCCGGAGTCGCTCACGTTCCGGCGGCAGCTCGAGATCGTCGGCGAGGTGCTCGGCCGCACGCTCGTGATCAACACCCTGAGCCGTGAGGAGGGCGAGGCGCAGATGAGCAACTTCGTGCCGCCGCCGGTGCTCGCCTCGCTGCTCGCGCAGTGGGAGGCCGCGGTCGGCGTCACCGCGGACACGAGCGCGACGGCCGAGCGGGTCACCGGCAAGCCCGCCCGCACCTTCCGCCAGTGGGTCGAGGAGCACAGCGCCTTCCTCGCCTGACGGCGCACGCGGAGAGGAGCCGGGGCGGGGGTGGCGGACCCGCCCCGGCTCCGCGGCCTCACGCGCGGGTCATCGCGAAGGTGATGGTCGAGGTGCCCAGGTTCGTGCCGTCCACGAGGTAGAACGTCGACGGGCCGGAGCTCGTGAAGCTGTTCGGTCCACTCTGGACGCCGTCCTGGTCGAAGTCGACGTAGGCGAAGTACGCGCCGTTCTCGTCGTAGACCTTCTCGCCGCGGACGCGGTAGTGGAACGTGTTCGTGCCCGTGAACCACCAGGACCCCTTCGTGGTGGTGTTCTGCTCGTTGGTGATGAAGACGTTCCCGCCCGCCTTGAACACGAGCTGGGTCGCGTGGGCGCCGTCGGAGCGCGTCACGGACCCCGTCCACGTGCCCACCGGCGTGCAGCCGGTCGCGCTCGCCGCGGTGGCCGTGCCGGCCAGGGCCAGCAGCACCACGGCCGCGATGGCCGCTGTTAGTGCGAAGAAGGTGTTGCGTCTCGGTGTGGGCGTCTGCATCGGTTTGGCTCCCAACAGGTGTGCGTTACGACGGACGCGCGCAACCGTGGAGCAGCGACCCGGAGAACGGCTGAAGAGCCGCTCGAACGCACGGGGGCGGTGCGGCCGCGACCGGTGCTACAGGGGCGTTTGAGCTGCACGAAGAAAACTCAGCGCATCCACCGCCCACCCGACCGGAGGCACACCCCCATGAACGTCCGCAAGAAGGTCCTGGCGGCCGTGGCCGCCTGCGCGCTGGCCCTGCCCGTCGTCGCCGCCGCCGGTGCCACCGCGAAGCCCGACTACTCGACCGCGCTCGTCGGCCGCTGGGACCTCACGGTGACCATCCACATCCAGGAGCCACCGCTGTACGCGCCGCTGTTCTGCGACTTCACCGCCGACTACCTGCTGCACTGCGTCACCAAGCCGGGCAACCCCGACCAGCTCGAGGGACGCGGGGTCTGGACGATGGCCAAGGACGGCCAGTTCAGCTTCTGGATCACCCACCACGCGCACCGCGACGAGAACGGCAATCCGGTCGGCTCGATCAACGCGAGCCACCTCGGCAGGATCAGCCCGAACAAGAAGAAGTTCACCACCCGCGCGCACACCTACATCGACATGCACGACGGCACCCCGTGGCAGGGCCCCGTCCCCGTCGAGGGCGACGCGTTCCGCATCTGAGGCCGCACAGGCGGAAGCGCTCGGCGGGATCTCCCGCCG
>NZ_JBHXCW010000347.1:0-6355 GCF_042725365.1 Lentzea sp. NPDC060358
GGGTCAGTACAGGCCGTCGAGAACGTCCCGGTACCGCTTCTCGATCTCCCGGCGGCGCGGCTTCAGCGACGCGGTGAGCAACCCGTCCTCGACGCTGAAGTCGTTCTCCAGCACCGCGAACCGCTTGATCGTCTCGTGCCGCGCGAGCTGCGCGTTGACGGTGTCGACCGCCTTGCCGACCTCGGCCTCGGCGTCCTTCCCGGACAGACCGCCGGCCGTGTCGGGGTCGAGCGTCACGAGCGCGACGCAGTACTTGCGGCGGTCGCCGTGCACGATCACGTTGCTGATGTAGGGCGACGCCGCGTTGATCATGCTCTCGATCCGGGTGGGCGCGACGTACTTGCCGCCCGAGGTCTTGATCAGCTCCTTCTTGCGGTCGGTGATCCGCAGTCGCCCCGCGTCGTCGAGCTCGCCGATGTCGCCGGTGTGCAGCCACCCGCCGACCAGCGCCTCGGCCGTGGCCTCCGGGCGGTTGTGGTAGCCGCGCATGACGCCGGGCCCCCTCAGGAGCACCTCGCCGTCATCCGCGATCTTGACCTCCATGCCGGGAACGGGCGGCCCGACGGTGCCGATCCGGATCATGCCGGGCCGGTTGAAGAACGTCGCGGCGGAGGACTCGGTGAGCCCGTAGCCCTCCAGGATCGTGATGCCGGCGCGGGAGAAGAACTCCGCGATCTCCGGCGCGAGCGGCGCCGAGCCCGACACGAAGTAGCGGATCCGCCCGCCCACGCGCTCGCGCAGCTTGCGGTACACCAGCCGGTCCGCGAGCCGGCGCGTCGCCGGTCCGTGCTCGCGGTCGGCCCAGCGGAAGACCTTCTCGGCCACCCCGCCCTTCTCCCGCACGCCCGCGACGATCCGGCCGTGGATCTTCTCGAAGATGCGCGGTGCCGCGGCCACGATCGACGGCCGCAGCTCGCCGAGGTTGTCCACGATCCGCTCGACGCTGCCGTCGACGGCGGTCGGCACGCCCGCGGCGATCATCGCCATCGTCAGCACCTTGCCGAACGCGTGGGACAGGGGCAGCCAGAGGAAGTGCAGGTCGGAAGACCGCAGGATGCCCAGCGACGCGATGGCCTCCGCCGTGGCCAGCCAGTTCTCGTGCGTCAGCTCGACGCCCTTGGGCGTGCCGGTGGTGCCCGAGGTGTAGATCAACGTCGCCAGGTCGCCCGCCGTGATCTCGTCGATCAGCGCGGCGTAGTCGCCTTCGCCGCGCGGGACCTCGCCGAACCGCAGCACCCGCACGTCGTCCGGCACGAGCGCGGCGTGCTCGCCGGTCTCGACGACGGCCATCCGGCTGCCCGAGTCGCCCAGGACGTGCGCGACCTCGGCCTCGGTGCTGTTCGGGTAGATCGTGGTCGTGGCGCCGCCGGCCGCGAGCACGGCGAGGTCGGTGACGATCCAGTCGATGCTCGTGCGCCCCATCAGGGCCACCCGGTCGCCCTTGCGCAGCCCGGCCTCCCGCAGCCCGAACGCCTCGGCCGCGACGCGGTCCTGCAGCTCGGCCCAGGTGAGCGACACCCAGCCGATGTCGTCGCGGTACCGCATCGCCTCGGCGTCGGGCGTGCGCGCGACCCTCTCGCGCAGCAGGCCGGGAATCGACAGCGCCATTGCTCTCCCCTTCTCTGGAGCGTCGCTCCAGAGCGGTACTCTAACCCGCGTGGCCGACCGACGACAGTCTCTCCTCGACGCGGCGCTCTCGCTGGTCTCCGACGCGGGCCTGGACGCCGTGACGATCGCGGCGCTCACCGAGCGCTCCGGCATGTCGAACGGCAGCATCTACCACCACTTCGGCAGCCGGGCGGGCGTCTTCGCCGAGCTCTACGCCGACAGCTACGCCCGCTGCGTGGCCGCGATGCGCCCTGCCCTGGACGCCCGCCCCGCCCGGGTCTGCGTGCGCGACCTGACGCTGCGCTACCTGGACTGGGTCACCGCGAACCCCAGCCGCGCCCGCTTCCTCTACGCCGCCCCCGACCACGCCGACCCGGTGGCCAAGCAGGCGGAGTTCGCCCCCGTCCTGACGTGGTTCCTGGAGCGGATGGACTCGGGCGAGCTGCGCCCCCTGCCCGCGTGGGCGCTGGAACCGGTGGCGATGGGCCCGGCCCACGAGTCGGTGCGCCGCCACCTGCTGGGCGTCTTCGACCTCGCCGCCGCCCGCGACCTGATCGCCGACGCCGTGTGGTCCACGCTGTCGCCGTAGAACACACGTTCGATTATGCTGCACTGCCATGCGCCAGGGTTCACTGTTCGACCTGGAGGCGGAGCCGTCCCTCGCCCCGCTGGCCCCGCGCCGCACGCCGCTGGGCGGCGACGCGTGGATCGACGTGCAGCCGGGCTGGCTGACGGGCGCCGACGCCGTGTTCGACGCGCTGGTGGCGGACGTGCCGTGGCGGGCCGAACGCCGGCAGATGTACGACAACGTGATCGACGTCCCGCGCCTGCTCTGCTTCTACCAGGGCGCGCTGCCGTCCGACGTGCTGACCTCGGCGCGGTCGATGCTGTCCGCGCACTACGCGGCCGAACTGGGTGAGCCCTTCACCACCGCCGGGCTCTGCTACTACCGCGACGGCCGCGACTCCGTGGCGTGGCACGGCGACACGATCGGCCGCGGCCAGACCGAGGACACGATGGTGGCGATCCTGTCCGTCGGCACACCGCGCGCGTTGCTGCTGCGGCCGCGCGGCGGTGGCGGCGAGACGCTCCGCTACGCGCTGGGGCACGGGGACCTGCTGGTGATGGGCGGGTCCTGCCAGCGGACGTGGGAGCACGCGATCCCGAAGACGTCGAAGGTCGTGGGGCCGCGGATCAGCATCCAGTTCCGGCCGCACGGGGTCCGCTAGACCGTTCCCGCCTCGCGGCCCGCGACCGGAGCCGCCTCGGCGACGAGCCTCTCCGAGACCTCCCACACCCGGCGCGCCTCCTCCTCCGAGCGCAGCCGGCGGTAGAGCTCGGCCTCGGCGGGCGGGCCACCGAGACCGGCGAGACCGCTCGGCCCGAAGAACACGCCGGGCTGCGGGGAGGTGGCGGCGAGCAGGGCCGGGAGCTGCGCCGACTCGACGGTGCCGACCACGATCCCCCTGGCCGACAAGAACCGGATCACCTTCACCCCGAGCGTGTCGGACGAGCGGGCGATCTCCGGGCGGGCGGCCAGCAGGCTGGTCGGCGCGATGCCGGGGTGCGCGAGGTTGCTCGTGATGCCCCACCCTCCCGCGGCGGACCGGCGGGCGAGTTCCAGTCCGAACAGGCCCAGGGCGATCTTCGACTGGCTGTAGGCCTTGCCGCCGTTGTAGGAGCGCTCCCAGTTGAGGTCGCCCCAGTTGATGGCGTTCTGGTTGGCGGAGATGCTGAGCTGGGACGTGACGCGGGCCCGGCCGGCGCGCAGGAGCGGCAGCAGGCCCGTGACCAGGGCGAAGTGGCCCAGGTGGTTGGTGCCGAACTGCAGCTCGAAGCCGTCGGCGGTCGTCTGGCGCTCGGGCGGGGTCATGACGCCCGCGTTGTTGATCAGCAGGTGGATCGGCTCGCCCTCCTGCCGCAGCGCGGCGCTCAGCGCGGCCACCGACGCCAGCGACGACAGGTCCAGCGCGCGCAGCGACACGTCGGCGCTGGGGACATCACGCCGGATCGCGGCCAGTGCGGCCTCGCCCTTGCGCGGGTTGCGGACGGGCAGGACGACCTCGGCGCCCGCGGCGGCCAGGCGGCGGGCGATGCCCAGGCCCATGCCGTCGCTGGCGCCGGTGACGACGGCCCTCCTGCCGGACAGGTCCGGGATCTCGATGTCGAACTGCTTGCGGGCCATGGCGCACTCTCCTGCTCGTCGTGGGGTTGCCTCCACAGTGGTCTGCCCCGCCGATCCTCATCCAGGACCTGACGATCCGTGGCTACCGCGGCGCGGCGGCACTAGAAAGGGTGACGAGGCGGAAGGGGGCCCGGGTGGTCGACAGAACGGGACTGGCGGAGTTCCTGCGGCTGCGCAGGGAGGCGTTGCAGCCGGAGGACGTCGGGCTGCCGCGCGGGCGGCGGCGCAGGACGAGCGGGCTGCGGCGCGAGGAGGTCGCCGCGCTGTGCAACATGTCCGCCGACTACTACGCGCGGCTGGAGCAGGAACGCGGGCCGCACCCGTCCGCGCAGATGATCGCCGCGATCGCCCAGGGCCTGCACCTGTCGCTCGACGAACGCGACCACCTGTTCCGGCTGGCCGGGCACGGCGCGCCGGCGCGCGGGTCGCTGAGCGAGCACGTGAGCCCCGGTCTCGCGCGCATCTTCGACCGGCTGGCGGACACGCCCGCCGAGGTCGTCACCGAGCTCGGCGAGACGCTGCGGCAGACGCCCCTGGGCATCGCGCTCGTCGGTGACGCCGCCCGGTACCGGGGCCCGGCCCGCAGCCTGGGCTACCGGTGGTTCACCGACCCGGACTGCCGAGCGCTCTACCACTCCGACGACCACGACTTCCTCGGCCGGATGTTCGCCTCGGGGCTGCGCGAGGCCGTGACGCGGCGCGGGCCGGGGTCCCGTGCCGCGCACTACGTCGACCTGCTCCTGGCCGGGAGCGCGCAGTTCCGGGCCGTGTGGGAGGCCCACGAGATCGGCTTGCGCCCCAAGGAGTTCAAGCGGTACGTGCACCCCGTGGTCGGGGACCTGGAGCTGCAGTGCCAGACGCTGCTCGACCCCGACCAGGCGCACATCCTGCTCGTCTACACCGCCACGCCCGGCAGCGAGAGCTACGAGAAGCTGCAGCTGCTGTCGGTCGTCGGCACCCAGATCACGTCCACGAGCACCGGGCTCGCGTAGAACCGGAGATCGGCCCACGGATCGGAGTCCGCGATCTCGATCGTCACCTCCAGGACCGGGACGTCCGTGCACACCGGCCGGATCAGACCGCCTGCACGGCCAGCAGCGCGAGGTCGTCGTGGTCGTCGCGGCCGAGCCACTTCAGCACCACCTGCTCGCAGTGCCGCGCGATCTCCTCCGCCGACAGGCCCTTGCACTCCTGCAGCACCGCCCGCAGCCGCTGCTCGCCGAACAGCTCGCTGCGGTCGGTGTGCGCGCGGGCCTCGGTGAACCCGTCGGAGTACAGCACCAGCGTGTCACCGGGTGCGAGCGTGACCTGCTCGCCGGAGAACCGCACGTCGGCCAGGATGCCGACGATCGCACCCGTCGCGCTCACCTCGTGCACGCTGCCGTCCGCCCGCAGGATCAGCGGCACGGGGTGGCCGCCGGAGGCCAGCGACAGCCGCGCTCCCCCGGCCGCCAGCGGCACGAGCTCGCCCACGACGAGCGTGGTGAAGAGCTTCGACCCGGTGGCGCGCAACGACGTGTTCAGCAGGTGCAGCAGCCGCACCGGGTTCGTCTCGACGAGCGACAGCGCCTGCAGCGACTGCCGCACCCGTCCGCTGTGGACCGCGGCCTCCAGGCCGTGCCCGCAGACGTCGCCCAGCGCGAACGTCGCCGACCCGTCCGTGCGCGGGTGCACGTCGTAGAAGTCGCCGCCGACCAGCGCCCGCTGGTGGGCCGGGATGAACACCGACGCGAGCGACATCCCGCGCACCTCGGGCAGCGGCACCGGCAGCAGCGCCGACCGCAGGATGTCGATCGTGCGCTTCTGCTCGGTCAGCTTCGACGACGACTCGAGCGCCGCGGCGGCGTGCCTGCCGAACAGCCGGACGCGCTCGACGTCGTTCGGGGCGAAGTCGGTCTGCCGCAGCACCACCAGCGCGCCGCCGACGCCGAGCGGGACGGCCAGCGCGGTGCCGAAGTCCTCCGGCACGTCCCAGCTGCCTTCACCCAGGGAGGTGATCCTCGCGAACGCCGACTCGCCGGTGAGCACCTCGGTGATCGCCGACGCCCGGCGGGGCGTGCGGGTAACCGTGGGCTCACCGCCCCCGCACCGCCACCACTCCAGCCGGTCGCGGGTGGCGGGCACCACGGCGACGCAGTGCTCCCCCAGCAGCTCGGCGGCGAGCTGCACGATGGTCTTGAGCGTGGCCTCGCGCGACGTGCCGCCGGCGAGCCGCAGGTGGGCCTGGTCGAGGGTGGAGTCGGTGAAGTACCACGCGCTCCAGCCCTCACCCAGGTCGTGCCGGCGCCCCGCGACGTGCGCGTCGAAGCGCTCGCCGAGGAAGAGCCGGGGGAACCGGTCGGCCGCGGCGGCGTTGCGGACGCGCACCACGCCCGCGGGGTCCACGACGAGGACGGCTTCGCGCAGCCCGTCCACCAGGCGCTGCCAGCCGTCCAGGTCGATGCCCACGGCGCTGCTCATCCGCTGTCGTCCTGCGCGGACGGCCGGAGCATCACGGCCTCCTGCGGGTTGTCGGCATGCATCGCGGCATCAAGTTACCTCGCTCCCAACCTAACGTGGCAG
>NZ_JBHXCW010000348.1:0-6354 GCF_042725365.1 Lentzea sp. NPDC060358
GCGCTGGGAAGCGCCGCCCGTTTCGTTCGTTCTCAAAAAATCGCGAGTTCCGGCTGAACTCGCCGTCCCGCCCGAGGCGGGACGGACGACTCAGTGGCCGTGCCCGTGACCGTGGCCGTGACCGGCGGCGGCCGAAGCGAGCTCTTCCGCCTTCTTCTCGACGACGGCGGACTCGGTCGTGAGCACCATGCGCGCGATCGAGGCGGCGTTGGCCACAGCCGAACGCGTGACCTTGACCGGGTCGATGATGCCCTGCTCCAGCAGGTCGCCGTACTCGAGCGAGGCGGCGTTGATGCCGAAGCCCCAGTCGCCCTCGCGGACCTTGTTCACCACGACCGCGCCCTCGAGGCCCGAGTTCGAAGCGATCCAGAACAGCGGCGCGGCCAGCGCCTTCGCGACCAGCGCGACGCCCGTGGCCTCGTCACCGGTCAGGTCCAGGCCGCCGTCCAGCACCTTGGAGGCGTGGACCAGCGCGGAACCGCCGCCGGGGACGATGCCCTCCTCGACCGCGGCCTTGGTGGCGGCGACCGCGTCCTCGATGCGGTGCTTGCGCTCCTTGAGCTCGGTCTCGGTGGCGGCGCCGACCTTGATCACGGCGATGCCGCCGGAGAGCTTCGCGAGGCGCTCCTGGAGCTTCTCGCGGTCCCAGTCGGAGTCCGTGGCCTCGATCTCGCGGCGCAACTGCTCCGCGCGGCCGGCGATGTCGGCCTTGGTGCCACCGCCGTCCACGATCGTGGTGTCGTCCTTGGTCACGACGACGCGGCGGGCGGAGCCCAGCTGCTCGAGCGTGGTCTCGGACAGCTTCAGGCCGATCTCCGAGGAGATCACCTCGCCGCCGGTGACGACCGCGAGGTCGTCCAGGAACGCCTTGCGGCGGTCACCGAAGAACGGCGCCTTCACGGCGACGACCTTCAGGGTCTTGCGGACGGCGTTGACCACCAGCGTGGACAGGGCCTCGCCCTCGACGTCCTCGGCGACGATCAGCAGCGGCTTGCCGGACTCCGCGACCTTCTCGAGGATCGGGAGGACGTCGGCCAGCGCCGAGATCTTCTCGCGGTGCAGCAGGATGCGGACGTCTTCGTAGACGGCCTCCTGCGCCTCGAGGTCGGTCGAGAAGTGCGTCGACACGTAGCCCTTGTCGAACTGCACGCCCTCGGTGATCGCGAGCTCGGTCGCGAGCGTGGAGGACTCCTCGACGGTGATGACACCGTCCTCGCCGACGCGCTCGATGGCCTCGCCGAGCAGCGCGCCGATCGACTCGTCGCGCGAGGAGACCGTGCCGACCTGCGCGATGTTCTCGCGGCCCTTGACCGGGGTGGCCTTGCCCTTGAGCGAGTCCACGACGGCGTCGGCGGCGGCCTGGATGCCCCGGCCGAGCGCGGTCGGGTTCGCGCCCGCGGCGATGTTGCGCAGGCCTTCCTTGACCAGCGCCTGCGCCAGCACGGTGGCGGTGGTGGTGCCGTCACCCGCGACGTCGTTGGTCTTGGTGGCGACCGACTTGGCGAGCTGCGCGCCGAGGTTCTCGAACGCGTCGTCCAGCTCGATCTCGCGGGCGATCGTCACACCGTCGTTGGTGACCGTCGGGCCACCGAACTTCTTGTCGAGCACGACGTGGCGCCCGCGCGGGCCAAGGGTGACCTTGACCGCGTCGGCGAGCTTGTTGACGCCGCGCTCGAGGGCCCGACGAGCGTCCTCGTCGAAGCTGATCTGCTTGGGCATTGCCTGGAAGCCTCTCTGGGTAGCGAAACGCCCCGGTAGCCCCGGGTGGGGCGCCGGGGCGTCATTCGTGACAGCCGCAGTCGACTAGTTGACGACGGCCAGCACGTCGCGGGCGGAGAGGATCAAGTACTCCTCGCCGTTGTACTTGACCTCGGTGCCGCCGTACTTCGAGTAGATGACGACGTCGCCGACAGCGACGTCCAGCGGGACGCGGTTGCCCTTGTCGTCGATGCGGCCGGGGCCCACCGCGAGGACCTTGCCCTCCTGGGGCTTCTCCTTCGCGGTGTCCGGGATCACGAGGCCGGAGGCAGTGGTCGTCTCGGCCTCCGAGGCCTGAACGACGATCTTGTCCTCGAGCGGCTTGATGTTCACGCTCACCGGGATGACCTCCACGGGTCGTTGGCAGGTTCGAATTAACGGCTCCTGCCACCCCGCCGTCGCGGGGGTCGGGGCGGTGCTGGTGCCGTGCAGTTGGCACTCTACCCACGAGAGTGCCAAGCCTTCAACGAGCCCCCCGAACCGATCACACTCCGGGAGCCGTATTCAGGGCATGTCCCCGTTGACGCGCCGGACCCTGCTGCTCGCGGGCGTGGCCGGAGTCACAGCGTTCTCCGCCTCCGCATCGGCCCGGCCGAGCGACCCTTTCACACTCGGTGTGGCCTCGGGCGACCCGGCACCCGACGGAGTGGTCCTGTGGACACGGCTGGCCGTCGACCCGCTCGCCGAGGACGGCCTGGGCGGCATGCCGGCCCGCCCGGTCGAGGTCGAGTGGCAGGTCGCCCACGACGAACGATTCACCCGAATCGCGCAACGGGGCTCCACCACCGCGCGACCGGAGGAGGGCCACACCGTCCACGTCGAGCTCGCCGGGCTCGACCCCGGCCGCGAGTACTTCTACCGCTTCCGGGCCGGCACCCACCTGTCCCGGACCGGCCGCACCCGCACCACGCCCGAGCCGGGCGCGGTGCAGGTGCCGCTGACGATGGCCTTCGCGTCGTGCGCGCAGTACGAGCACGGCTACTTCACGGCCTACCGCAGGCTCGCGGAGGACGAGCCCGACCTGGTGCTGCACCTCGGCGACTACACCTACGAGTACGAGAGCGGCATCCACGTGGCGCCGAACGGCAACGTCCGCCACGTCGAGGGCCCGACCACCACGACGCTCGGCCAGTACCGCCGACGGCAGGCCCAGTACAAGACCGACCCGGACCTGCAGGCCGCGCACGCGGTGGCGCCGTGGGCGGTGATCTGGGACGACCACGAGATCGACAACAACTGGGCGGGCCTGCTGCCCGACAAGCCGCAGCCGAACTTCCCCGCACGCCGTGCCGCGGCGATGCAGGCGTACTACGAGAACATGCCCTTGCGCAGGTCGTCGCGGCTGTACCGGCGGATCGCGTGGGGCTCGCTCGCCACGTTCCACCTGCTCGACACCCGCCAGTACCGCACCGACCAGGCCTGCGGCGACGGGCTGCAGCTCTGCCCGGAACGGCTCGCGCCGGAGCGCACGATGCTCGGCGCGGCGCAGGAGGAGTGGCTGTTCGACGGGTTCCGGAACTCGCGGGCGCGCTGGGACGTGCTCGGCCAGCAGGTGTTCTTCTCGCAGTACGACTACATCCCCGGCGAGGTCGACAAGTTCCTGCTGGACGCCTGGGACGGCTACGTCGCCGACCGCGACCGGGTGGTTGCGGGGTTCGCGGACGTGCGCAACCCGGTCGTGCTGACGGGTGACGTGCACGCGGCGTGGGGCGCGGAGGTCAAGGAGCGCTGGGACGACCCGTCGTCGCGGACCCTGGCCACCGAGCTGGTCACCACGTCGATCACGGCCGGGGGCGACGGGTCGGAGGAGTACGCCGAGACCGCGTCGTGGCTGCGGGAGAACCCGCACGTGAAGTACTTCAACAACCGGCGCGGGTACGCGGTGAGCAGGTTCACGCCCGGCGAACTGCGCACGGACTTCCGCGGGGTCGACTACGTGGCGAGGCCCGGAGCGCCGGTGAGGACGAAGGCCACCTTCGCCGTCGAGGACGGGCGCCCCGGACTCCACCGGCTCTAGAGGATCTGGACCTGGTTGACCGGCAGGCCCGGCACGGTCGAGAGGTCCATCGCCGACGGCTTGGCGCCCGCCGCGACCAGGTGGGCGCCCAGCGCCGCGATCATCGCGCCGTTGTCCGTGCACAGCCGGGGTCGCGGCACGCGCAGCTCGATGCCCGCCTCGGCGCAGCGCTCGGCGGCCAGGCCGCTCAGGCGCGAGTTGGCCGCGACACCACCGGAGATGACGAGCGTGCCGACGTCGAGGTCCTTCGCGGCGCGGACGGCCTTGGCGGTCAGCACGTCGGCGACGGCCTCCTGGAACGACGCGGCGACGTCGGCCAGCGGGATCTCCTCGCCAGCCTGCTCGGCGCGTTCGACCCAGCGGGCGACCGAGGTCTTCAGGCCGGAGAACGAGAAGTCGTACTTCGCGTCGCGCGGGCCCGTGAGGCCGCGCGGGAACGCGATCGCGCAACCGTTGCCCTGCTTCGCGAGCCTGTCGATGGGCGGGCCGCCGGGGTAGGGCAGGTCGAGCAGCCGCGCGACCTTGTCGTAGGCCTCGCCCGCCGCGTCGTCCACGGTGGAACCGATCTCGGTGATCGAGTTCGCCAGGCCGCCCTCGATCAGCAGCAGCTGCGAGTGGCCGCCGGAGACCAGCAGCGCGAGGCAGCGCTGCGGCAACGGACCGTGCTGCAGCGTGTCGGCGGCGACGTGGCCCGCGAGGTGGTTCACGCCGTAGAGCGGCTTGCCGAGCGCGGCCGCGTACGCCTTCGCGGCGGACACGCCGACCAGCAGCGCACCGGCGAGACCCGGTCCCGCGGTGACCGCGATCGAGTGAATCTGCGAGAGCTCCACGCCGGACGTGTCGAGCGCGCGGCGCAGGGTCGGGACCAGGGCTTCGAGGTGCGCGCGGGAGGCGACCTCCGGCACGACGCCGCCGAAGCGGGCGTGCTCCTCGACGCTGGAGGCGACCTCGTCGGCGAGCAGTTCGAGCGAGCCGTCCTGGCCGAGGCGGACGATGCCGAAGCCCGTCTCGTCGCACGAGCTCTCGATGCCGAGGATCAGGCGATCAGACACTTTGCGCAGGCCTTCCCATCGTGTACGCGTCGGCACCCGACGGCTGGTAGTAGCGGCGGCGCAGGCCGAGGTGCTCGAAGCCGTGCGCCAGGTACATCGCGATCGCGGGCTCGTTGTCCGTGCGGACCTCGAGGAAGACCGGGACGCGGATCTCGTCGACGCGCTCCAGCAACGTGCGCAGCAGCCTCTTGCCGACGCCCCTGCCCTGCCAGTGCCCGATGACGGCGATCGTGTGGACGCTCGCCTCGTACGGGCTCGCGGCGAGCCCGGCGTAGCCGATGAGCTCGCCGTCCGCGTACGCGCCGAGGTAGTAGTGGCCGTTGTCGAGCTCGCTGTGGAACGCCTTCTCGCTCCACGGGTCCTCACCGGGGAACAGCGCCAGCTCGATCTCGCGGCACCTGGGCACGTCGGCGTGCTGCAGGGGCCCGATCGTGACGGTGCCGGTGGTCATGCCCTGGTCACCCGCTTGCGCCCGGTGGGCTCGACGGCGTCGGGCCGGCGCAGGTAGAGCGGGGTGAGCGCGGCGGGACGGGCCTGCGCGAGCACCTCGGCGGCCGCGGCGGCGACCAGGCCCTCCGGGCTCGGGTGCTTCGCGTCGAGGAGCTCGAGCCCCAGCACGTCGGCGTAGATCTCGGCACCCTCACCGGTCGCCTGCTGCACGCCCATCGACGGCAGCTTCCCGGCGAGGTCCTGCGGACGCTCGACGTGCGGGCCGTCCGTGCGGCGACCGGCGGCGTCGTAGGCTGCCCAGTAGACCTCCTTGCGCCGCGCGTCGGTCGCGACGAGCAACGGGTGGCCGGTCGCGGCGTCGCGGGCGATCGCGTCGGTCGTGGCGACCGGGTAGACCGGGCGGTTGAGCGCCTGGCCGAGCGCGGCGGCGGTGGCGAGGCCGACCCGCAGGCCGGTGAACGGGCCGGGGCCCGCGCCCACGACGATCGCGTCGAGGTCGGCGAAGGTCCTGCCGGCTTCCTCGAGGGCGGCGCTGATGTGCGGGGTGAGCAGCTCGCCGTGCGCCTTGGCGTTGAGCGTCACCCGCTTCGCGAGCAGGCGCGGCGGGGAGTCGGGCTCGAGTTCGACCACACCGGCGGTGACTGCGGGGGTGGCCGTGTCGACGGCGAGCACTAGCACGGTTGTCCAGGGTAGTACCAGGCCGCGCAGGTCAGCCGCTGGCCCGGACGGTTCCGGCGGGCGAAGCGCCGGAACCCACCGGTCCTGGGAGGACAGTCGTGGGGGGGGGCGGGGGGGGCGGGGGGGGGCCCTGGGGGGGGGTGGGGGGCGCTGCCGGGGGGCGGGGGGGCGGCGGCCGGGGCGGTTCGGGGGAGGCGGTGTCGCCGGCCTTGCCGCTGGCCGCGTTGACCTCGTCGGTCTGGTTGACCTCGTGCTCGTACGCTTCTTCCCTGCCTCGCTCGTGTGCGTGCTGGTTGTCGCGCTGGCGGGCACGTACGGCTCGCCAGCGGGCCACCACGCCCAGCACGAACACCGTCAGCACCAGCAGCACCATCAGTTCGCCGATGAACAGGCCCCAGA
>NZ_JBHXCW010000349.1:0-6267 GCF_042725365.1 Lentzea sp. NPDC060358
AGCCGCCGTCGGCGACCTCGTCGACGAGGACCATCGTGTTGTCGCGGACGGCGTCCCCGAACGTCTCGGCGTAGAGGTCGGTGACTTTCTCGACGAGGGTCTGCTTCTGCCCGGCGGACAGGGTGCCCGCGGGGACCTTCAGGTTGGCGAACGGCATGACGTGCTCCTTTCGTTGTGCCGCCCACACTTCCCGCCGCGCGGGCGGGCTACCAGGTGCCGCTCACCCCGGGGGTGGCGTCCCCTGGCTGAGCCACCGCCGGGCGCGCAGACTGGTGGGGTGAACCTCGCTGAGCTCGGCCTGTTCCTGCAGTCGCGGCGCGCGCGCATCACGCCCGCCGAGGTGGGCCTGCCGACGGGCGCGCGCCGCCGCGTGCCGGGACTGCGCCGCGACGAGGTGGCCCAGCTCGCCGGTGCGTCCGTCGACTACTACATCGAGCTCGAACGGGGCCGCGGGGCGCAGCCGTCCGGGCAGATGGTCGTCGCCCTGGCCAGGGCGCTGCGGCTCGGCAACGACGAACGCGACCACCTGTTCGTGCTGGCCGGCAGGCCCGTCCCGCCCGCGCACGGCGTCTGCGCCCACGTCCCGCCCGCCCTGCTCGCGCTGCTCGACCGGCTCGACGGCACACCGGCGCGGATCATCACCGACCTGCACGAGACGCTGGTGCAGAACCGGCTGGCGACGGCCCTGCTCGGCCCGCCGGCGCAGGAGAGCTTCATCGCGCAGTGGTTCACCGACCCCGCCGTCCGCGCGATCTACCCGCGGGACGACCACCCCCACCACTCGAAGGTCATGGTGTCGGACCTGCGCGCCGCCGTGGCACGCCACGCGCCGTCCGGTACGGCGTCCGCGATGGTCGCCCGGCTCCGGGAGGCGAGCGAGGAGTTCGCGGCGCTCTGGGCCACCGGGGACGTCGCCGTCCGCCGGGGCGAGCTCAAGCGGATCGTCCACTCCGAACTCGGCGTCGTGGACGTGCACTGCCAGAACCTGTTCAGCGAGGACGGGCACCAGCGGCTGCAGTTCTTCGTGCCCGTGCCCGGCGGCGAGGCCGCCGACCAGCTGCGCCTGCTCGACGTGATCGGGGTGCAGCAGTTCGCGCGGTGACGCCCAACGGGGCAGGGTCTGGTTCTGGAAGTCGACGAAGTGACCCCCTCCTCACCGGAACGGGCCTCCACGGCGTCCACCACACCGGGGATGCTCTCGTCGACCTCCAGCGGCGCACCGGGGCCGCCGAGACCGGGTGCGCACCCAGCCGGCAGGCGGAGTTCCTCTCGCGCTCACCGGCGGGCATCGCTCACCGCGTCGGCCCGCGGCGACAGCGCGGTCGCCGAACTGCTCGGCTCGAAGGACCTGCTCGGCGACACGGCGACGGTGGTGCTCGGGCGTGTCCTGCCCGAGCTCGAACCGTCCTCGGTGGACCGCGTGACCGCACTGCCGGCCGGGGTGTTCCTGCGCTCAGCGGGCCGCTGAGAACCGCTGCTGCAGGAAGGCCACCGCACCGGCGACGCCGAACGACTGGCCGGCGCCGTGCGTCAGCCCCTCGTGCTCGACGAGCACGACGTCGGCGCCGCGGGCCCGGTACTGCTCCGCGAGCTCCCGCGCCGCCGAGAGCGGGAGCAGCTCGTCGGCCGTGCCGTGGTACACCAGCACGGGCGCGGTCGGCGTGCCGCCCATGCCCACCGGGCTGATGGCGCGCGCGAAGTCGTGGAAGGCGCCGGACGTGAGCGATCCGGGTGACGCCTCGAACTGCTGCACCGTCGCGAAGTGCGGCCCGGCGACGATCGCCGCGCCCGCGCACCCGTGGGCGACCCTGTCGGCGGACTCCCGGCCGAGGTCGTTGAGGTACTGGTCGACGTCCTCGTCCGGATGGGCGTTGCGCAGGGCCGCGAGGCCGAACGGGATCCAGCCGGAGAAGGGCTGCCCGCCGAGGGTGGCGAGGGCCGCGTTCACGTCGGCCGGCACCCCGCCCTCCGCGATGCCGCTGATCTCGAGCTCCGGCGCGTACCGGGCCTGCCGTTGCGCGGCCGCCGCCGTGGCGAGACCGCCGCCGGAGTAGCCCCACAGGCCGAGCGGGCCGTCGCGGTCCAGGCGGGCGAGCGGGAACGACCGCGCCGCGCGGATGCCGTCGAGCACGCCGTGGGCCGCGGCCTCCGTGCCGAGGAACTCGGACTTCGGCCCCTCGTAGTCGGGCACGACGACCGCCCAGCCGCGGCCGACCGCGTCCGCGACCTGGCCGCGGTCGAACCGGGCCTGGCCCTCCGACGGCGCGTCGGACGTCACCGAGCCCGCGCGCAGCAGGTACGACGGCGCGCACGTGGTCGCCAGGCCGTCCTCGGGCGTCTGGTACGACAGCAGCGGCCGCGCGCCGGGACCCGTCCAGCGGGCGGTCGGCACCAGCAGCGTGCCGGCCGTGGCGGTGGCCTTCCCCGCGTTGTCCCGGGTCTTGTAGAGCAGCTGCCACACGTGCGCGGGTGCCGGGACCGCGAGCGCCGAGGCGGGCAGTCGCCGGAACCGCAGCACGGTGCCGTCGGGCTTGCCGTCCACATGGGACGGTACGGCGTAGAAGGGGTCGTCGTCCGGCTGGAGGACCTGCGCGGCAGCGGAGGCAGGTGGTGCGGCCGCGAGGGCCGGCGTGACGAGCGTCGTGACGGCCAGTGCGGCCACGACGGCCAGTTCCCGGAAGCGGGTGGGCATGGTGGGCTCCTCGGTGGGGTTGCTGTCCACCGGCGAACCTAGGGAGCTTCCGGGCGGTCGCGGTCAGCCCCGTTTTCCTGGGAATCCGAGACCCACCCTCGACGGTCGCGGCGCTGGCAGACTGGCCGGATGACCAGCGAGCACCTGCACGCCCGCGAGCTCGGCACGTTCCTGCGCGCCCGGCGCAGCCGCCTGCGCCCGCAGGACGTGGGGCTGGAGCCCGGCGGCCGGCGCAAGGTGCCGGGCCTGCGCCGCGAGGAGCTCGCGCTGCTGGCCGGCCTGAGCACGGACTACTACCAGCGCATGGAGCAGGGCAGGCAGGTGCGGCCCTCCGACGACCTGCTGGACGCGCTCGCCGCGGCCCTGCACCTCGACGACGAGGAGCGCCGGCACCTCTTCGCCCTCGCCGACGCGGTCCGGCGCGGCACGCCGGAGCCCCAGGACGAGGTGCCCGCCGCCACCCGGCACCTGCTGCAGGTCATGGGCACACCGGCGTTCGTGCTGAGCCGCCACCTCGACGTGCTGGCCTGGAACCCGCTCGCGGAGGCGCTGCTCGGCCACCCGGCGCGCGTCCGGCCGGAGCAGCGCAACCTGCTGCTGGCGCTGTTCACCGACCCGGACGTCCGATCCCGTTGCGCGCACTGGGAAACCTTCGCCACCCAGTACATCAGCATGCTGCGGGCGACGGTCGCCGCCGACCCGTCGCACCCCCGCGGCACGGCGGTCGTCGGCGAGCTGAGCATCCGCAGCGCGGACTTCCGGCGGCTGTGGGACCAGTACGACGTGCAGGCGCCCGTGCGGGGCCGCAAGGTGTTCGTCCGCGAGGAGGTCGGCGAGATCACCGTGGACTGGGCCACCTACCCGCTGCCCGGCAGCCCCGGCCCGGTGCTGATGGTCTACACCGCCGAACCGGGCAGCGCCGACGCCGAGCGCCTGCGGAGGCTGGGCGCGCTGCGCGCCTGACCACGGCTGCACCGGGGAAGCGACCGTTCTGTCTGCTAGCGTTGCCGTGATGGTGCACAACGGTCGAGGCCAGGTCTCCGAGGCGCGGACGCGTCTGCTCGCGACGGCGTCCCGGATCTTCTACGCGGAGGGTCTGCACTCCGTCGGGATCGACCGGATCGTCGCGGAGGCCAAGGTCACCCGCGCGACCCTGTACCGGCACTTCGCGAGCAAGGACGAGCTCGTCGTCGCCTACCTGCGGACGGTCGCGCAGATGGAGCGCGACCAGGTCGAGCAGGCCGTGGCCGCCGGGGGGAGCGCGTCCGACGTGCTGCGCGCCGTCGCCGCGTCCATCGCCGCCGGGATCGGGTCGCCCGGCTTCCGCGGGTGCGCGTTCCTCAACGCCGCCGCGGAGTACCCGGACCGCGCGCACCCGGTCCTGCGGACGGTGCTCGAGCACCGCGAGTGGTTCCTGCGCACGGTCTCCGGCCTGTTCGCGCGGATCGAGGAGAAGTCGGCGGAGCCGGCGGGCCGGCACTTCGTCATGCTGCGCGACGGCGCCATGTCGGCCGGGTGCCTCACCGACGCCTCCGAGGTCGGCGCCACCTTCCTCGCCGGGGTCGAGGGACTGCTCACCTACCGCTCGTCGTGACCCGCCGCGCCGGTGCCGTGGCGCGGAACCGGCCCGGCGACACCCCGAACTCGCGCCGGAACGCCGCGGACAGCGCGAACTCCGTCGAGTAGCCCACCTGCGGCGCGATCCGCGCCAGCGCCACGTCCGTCTCGCGGAGCAGCTGGGCCGCGCGGCTCAGGCGCCAGCCCGTGAGGTAGGTCATCGGCGGCTGGCCCACCTCGGCGGTGAAGACGCGGGAGAACGCGGCCCTGGGCATGCCCGCCGCGTCGCCCAGCAGACCCACGGTCCAGCGGTGCTGCGGGCGGGTGTGGATCTCGCGCAGGGCCGCCGCCACGCCGGGGTGCGCGACCTCGGGCCGGCCGTTCTGCTCGTGCCACTGCCGCAGCACCTGGACGAGGACGAGGTCGAGGACCGCCCGCAGGGTCGCGCCGGAACCGGGCCGGTCCGCGGCGACGTCGGCGGTCAGCAGGGTGACCAGGGACCGCAGCTCCGGGTGGCGGTCGTAGTCGGGCGACACCGCGATGAGCTCCGGCAGCGCCCGGAGGTACTGGGGCGCGCGCTGGTGGTCGAGGCGGTAGGCGCCGCAGAGGAACTCGAACGCCGCCGGTCCCGGCACGGGCGGGAACGCACCCATCTCGACGAACGGCAGGTCGTGCAACGAGCAGGGGGTCTCGCTCAGGCCGTGCTCGCCGCCGGACGTGGTGAGCACGATGTCGCCGGGGTGCAGCAGCACCGGGGCGTCGTCGCCCACCAGCCAGCAGGTGCCGCTCGTGACGATGTGGAACCCGCTGCCGTCGAACGCGGAGAAGCGGACTCCGGGAGCCTTCTGCCTGATCAGCCGGGCGTTGGCGTTCCCGGTGCGGACGGCGCGGATCACCTCGCTGATCAAATCCATGCCGGCGATCCTAGATAAGCGCGTATGAACCGGTGCCGCTCGCGCATGGCCGGGCGGGCGGAGCCGGTGGTTGAGTCGGCCGGGTGATCGAACTTTCGAACTCCGCAGCGGTCCTGCGCGCCCACGCGGCGAAGGCGGAGGAGAACGACCGGCCCGCCGCCGAAGCCCTGGAAGCGGTGCGCGAGCAGGGCGTCTTCGCACTGCGCGCGCCCGGTGACACCCGGGCGGGCGCCGCCACCGTCGCCCGCACGCTGACCGAGCTGGGCCGTGCCTGCCCGTCCACCGCGTGGGTCGCCGGAACCTGCGCCACCGCCAAGACCCTCGCCGCCCGCGCCTTCGGCGAGAGCGCCTTCTCCGCCGGCCCGGACGAGCTCTTCTGCGGCTCGGGCGTGCCCGGCGCCCGGGGCGTGCGCACCGCCGACGGGGTGCGCGTGACCGGCCGCTGGCCGAACGTCTCCGGCTGCGAGGACGCGGCGTGGGCGGTCCTCGCCGTGATGGTCGACGGCGCCTTCTCCTTCGTCCTGGTGCCGCCCGCGGACCTGGACGTCGACCGCACCTGGCACATGGCGGGCATGCGCGGCACGGGCAGCCACACGCTGGTGGCCGACGACGTGCTCGTGCCCGCGGAGCGCGTCGCCGCCGCGACCCCCTTCCCGCTCAACGACAAGCTGCTGTTCGGACTGACCGTGCTCGGCCCGGTCGTGGGCGCCGCCCAGGGCGCGCTCGACGCCGTGAACGCCATGTTCGCCTCGGACCGCAAGCCGTTCATGACCGCCTACTCGCGCATGGGCGAGTCGCCCGGCGCGCGCCAGTGGCTGGCGGAGGCCACCTACCTCGTGCAGCGCGCCGAGACCACGATGCTCGCGGTCGCCCGCGAGACGGACGACCGCGAACTGTCCGCAGTGGACAGTCCGCGGCTGCACCGGGCGCTCGCGGACGCCGCTCGCGACTGCCGCGCCGCCCTCGAGCTGCTGCTGGACCTGCACGGGTCGAGCGGGTTCCACACGTCGAACCCGCTGCAGCGCTTCTGGCGCGACGTCTCCGTCGGCAGCAGGCACCCGCACCTCAACCCGTACCTGGCGGTGGAGAACCTCGGCACCGCCC
>NZ_JBHXCW010000350.1:0-6227 GCF_042725365.1 Lentzea sp. NPDC060358
GTCTGCTCACCGGTCACGCGGCCCCGCACGGGTGCCTCCTCAGACCACCTGGCAGGCGGTCCCGTTGAGGCTGAACGAGTCCGGTGCCCCGGCGTTGCCCGAGTGCGTCGCCTGGAACCCGAAGGAGACCGACGCGCCCGGCGCGATCTGCCCGTTGTAGGAGACGTTCGTCGCCGTCACCCTCCCGGAGGAGGGGGAGTAGCCGGCGCTCCAGCCGCCCGTGATCGTCTGCCCGGCGGGCAGGGTGAAGACCAGCGACCACCCGTTCACGGCCGCCGTCGAGGTGTTGGTGATGGTGATGTCCGACGTCAGGCCCTCGCCCCACGCGTTGATCTTGTCGCTCACCCGGCACGACCCCTCACCGGGCGGCGGAGTCGTGGTCGTGGTGGTCGTCGTCGTGGTCGTCGACGTCGGGTCGGGGCCGCCGCCGGTGAACTGGGTGAGGAACTTCCACGCCTCGCCCGAGGTCCAGGTCTGCCAGCCGGTGCCGCCCGAGTCGATCGGCGCCGGGGTGTGCCCGCCGTCGAACGCCGCCCACACCACGGGATACCCCGCGCGGCACCCGCTGTAGGCCGTGATGATGTGCCGGCGGCTGCCCGCCGCCGGCTCGGGCGCGTTCTGGGCCGTGCAGCCGTTGTTGCGCACGAACTTGTCGCGCAG
The DNA here is from genome assembly GCF_042725365.1 of Lentzea sp. NPDC060358. Taxonomy (NCBI): domain Bacteria; kingdom Bacillati; phylum Actinomycetota; class Actinomycetes; order Pseudonocardiales; family Pseudonocardiaceae; genus Lentzea; species Lentzea sp. NPDC060358. Next base: position 661 of record NZ_JBHXCW010000350.1, read on the forward strand.
ACCACGTCCCTGGCCGATGCTCAGCACGTTGTCGCTGACGCCGTGGATGCCCAGGTACGCGACCGGCTGGGTGCCGCCGTCGCACCCGCTGAGCTGGGCGCCCGAGTAGACGACCACGGCCCGGAAGACGGTCGGGCGAGCGCACGCCACCGCATACGACATGGAGCCGCCGTAGCTCCAGCCGCCGGCGAAGCGCTGGGTCGTGTCGATGCACAGGTTGGCGTCGAGCAGCGCCACCAGGTCGTCGACGAACCGGAGGTCCTGGCCGTTGGGGTTGGCCCAGCCGCTGTTGTTGCCCTGCGGCGCCACGAAGATCGTGCCGTTGTTCGCCGCGTCGGCCAGCTTGCGCAAGCCGTAGTAGGACCAGTTGTAGCCCTCCGACCCGCCGGAGTCGACGTCGTTCGCCGAGCCGTTGAGCCAGTGGAAGCCCACGAACAGCCGGTACTGGCGGTTGCTGTCGTAGTTCGCGGGCAGCCGCAGGAAGTACGTGCGGTTCTGGCCGCCGCTGCTGATGGTGCGCTGGCCGCTCGTGAGCGTGGGCGCCTTGCCGCAGCCCGCGGTCGCCGCCGCCGTTGCGACGGTGCCGGCCGTGGCCGCCGTGGCCGCCGTGGCGGCCGTGCCGGTCTGGCCGCCGAGCGCGATGCCCGTCGCGGCGAGGAACACCGCGGCGCTCGCGGCCGCTGCCGCGATCACGACCCTATGCCTGGACATCGCACTGCACCCCGTTCAGGGCGAACCCGCCGGCCGCCGCGCTGTTGCCCGTGTGGGTGGCCTGGAAGCCGATGGAGATCTGCGCGGAGGGCGGGATCTGCCCGTTGTAGGAGACGTTCGACGCGGTCACCTGGCCGCTGGCGGGGGAGTAGGTGGCGCTCCAGCCGCCCGTGATCGCCTGGCCGCCCGGCAGCGAGAACTGCAGCTGCCAGCCGTTCACCGCCGCCGTCGAGGTGTTGGTGATGGTGATCGTCTCGGTGAGGCCGTTGTTCCACGCGTTGACCGCGGCCTTGACCGCGCAGCCCTGCGAAGGCTGAGGAGTCGTCGTGGTGGTCGTGGTTGTGGTGGTGGTTGTGGTCGTCGTGGTGGTGGGGTCCGTGGACGGGCGGTCCAGGCCGAGGAACGTGATGGCGTTGGCGACCATGCCAGCGGTCGGCACGTCGTGGCCGGTGCCCTGGGCGCTGATGCCCTCGACGACGGCGTTGGTGCCGTAGCGCGTGCGGGTCCAGTTCGACGCCGGCTGGTCGGTGGACACCGGGGTCCTGCTCACCCCGTGCACGTTCGTCCACTGGTCGAGCGCCTCGCCGAAGTTCGGGTACGCCAGCGTGGTGTCGTTCGTGCCGTGCCACAGCTGCATGCGCGGGTAGCGGCCGGTGTAGCCGGAGTACATCGCCCTGGCCTGGTCCCCCCACTGCTGCGGGGTCTTCTGCAGGTTCCCGCTCGAGCACTGGCTGTTCCACAACGACCCGTCGGTGGTCGCGAAGCAGCCCGCGGGAACGCCGGCGAACGCCGAGGCCGCGCTGAACACGTCCGGGTACTCGGCGGCCAGCACGTTGGTCATCATCGCGCCGGACGAGAAGCCCGAGACGACGATGCGCGACGCGTCGACGTTGTAGCGCTGGCGCGCGTAGGAGACCATCGACATGATGCCGGTCGAGTCGCTGCCGCCGTTGCGGCGCAACGCGTTCTGGGTGGAGACGTCGAAGCAGCGGCCTTCCCTGGTCGCCTCCGGGTAGACGATCACGTAGCCGTAGCGGTCGGCGGCGCTGACGTAGTCGCGGGCGCCGCCGTTGTGCACCGCGCTCGCCGACCCGGTGCAGTAGTGGATCATCACGAGCAGCGCGGGCCGGGCCGCCAGCCGGTCCGGCGCGTAGACGTACATGTTGAGGTTGGTCGGGTTGGTGCCGAAACCGGTCACCCGCGTCAGGGACGCGGCGTGCGCCTGCTGCGGCACGAAGGAGAAGGCAGCGGCGGCGATCATCGACACCGCGGCCGCGGCCAGCGCGACGACGCGGTAGATGGTCGTGCGCTGCCAGGAGGAACGGGAGAGGGTCACGACGACCTCGTTCTCTTGCCGGGTTCTCTTGCCGGGAAGGGGAGTCCGGACGGGGGTGGGCGCACGCGCAGGCGTCGGAGAGCGTCCGGAACCGGTCGCCCAGCTCGTCGGCCGCGGAACGGGTGGCGCACCGCCCCGCCCACTCACACCGAGCGGACGAACGGCGCCGCCGCCCCCACGCGCCGGTCTCCGGGCGCAGGCCGGCGCCCGCGGAGGGTGTGGTGTCCCTCCGCGGGGGCCTTCCTGTGGTGGTGGAGCGTCAGCGCGCCGTGCAGGTCGGGTTCAGGCCCGACCCGTTGCCGCTGCCCTGGAAGCCGAACTCGGTGGACCCGCCCGCGGGGACGTTGGCGTTGTAGTCCACGTTGGTGAAGGTGACGCTCCCGCTGTTGCCGCTGCGGTTCGCGCTCCACGAACTCGTGACCGTCGCGTTCGACACCGTGGTCGTGACGCTCCAGCCGTTCAGCGCGCTGGAGCCCGCGGTGACCTTGACGGTGGCGACGAAGCCCTCGTTCCACTGGTTCAGCGACACCGTCGCCGAGCAGGCTCCGGTGCCGGGGTCGTTGCTCGTCGTCGTCGTGGTGGTCGTGGTCGTGGTGCTCGTCGGGTCGGGACCCGTGCCGCCGGCGTTGAGCGCGTCCAGCGTCGAGTTGTACGCGGCCTTCTTGTTGCCGCTGCTGTCGAAGAGCAGCGGGGTGCCCGAGGCGCGCCACGAGTCGCTGTCGCGGATGCCCCACACGGTGATGCCGGTGCAGCGCGAGACGGCGAGGCAGGCCTTGGTGACGGTGCCGAACTTCTGGGCCTGCGAGCTGCCGGAGCCCTCGATGTCGAGCTCGGTGATCTGCACGTCGACGCCGAGGTTCGCGAAGTTCTGCAGCGTCGTCTGGTAGTTCGACGGCACCGGGCTCTGGTTGTTGAAGTGCGACTGGAAGCCGACGCAGTCGATCGGGACGCCGCGGGACTTGAAGTCCTGCACCATCCGGTACACGCCCTGGGTCTTGGCGTGCGACCAGTCGTCGGTGTTGTAGTCGTTGTAGCAGAGCTTCGCGCCGGGGTCGGCCGCGCGGGCCGCGCGGAACGCCGCCTCGATCCAGTCGTTGCCGGTGCGCTGCAGGTTGGAGTCACGACGCCCGCCGCTGCTGCCGTCGGCGTAGGCCTCGTTCACGACGTCCCAGGCGTAGATCTTGCCGCGGTAGTAGGTCGCGACCTGGGTGACGTGGTTGAGCATCGCGTTGCGCAGGGACGTGCCGGACATGTTCTGCATCCAGCCGGGCTGCTGCGAGTGCCACGCCAGTGCGTGGCCGCGGACCCGCTTGCCCTGGTTGCGGGCCTGGTTCAGGATGCGGTCGCCGTTGCCGTAGCTGAACTGGTTCTGGTTCGGCTCGGTGGCGTCCATCTTCATCTCGTTCTCGGCGGTGACCATGTCGAACTCGCGGTTCAGGATGCCCACGTAGGTCGAGTCGCCGAGCCTGCCCGCCGCCACGGCGGTGCCGAAGTACCGGCCGCTCTGCTGGGCGGCGGCGCCGAGGGTGGTCGCCGCGTTCGCTTCCGGTGGTGCGATCAGGGTGGCGCCGAATGCCGCTGTAGCGACCGTCGCGATGATCGGGATCAAGGCCACTGACTTCGGTGTCAGTTTCATCTTCCACGCTTTCCGAGGTCAACCCGAATGCAGGGTGGGTGATGGGCAGGACGGATGGCCGGACCCGGTGCGCCATTGCCGGATCTCGGTGGGCGTGGGAATTGGCGGAGTTGTTCCGCCCTCGCCCGCCGTTGCCGTTCCGGAGTGTCGCAGCCGTTCGTCGACGCTCACAAGAAGTCGTTGTCGAATTCGACGGCAGGTTGCCCTGATCGGCGTAGACCTGTTGCGGGAGCGCTCCCAACTACCACGTCACGGCGTTGATCGCATTGTCGCGCAACGTTTCGAAACTTTCCTGGTCAACGTTGTCCACCGTCACTCACGGCGTTGACGATTCAGAGTTCCCTGGTTACGTTGGCCCGAACTCGCATTCACTTCTCCGACGTTTGAGAGCGCTCTCGCGTCGCCGATTCCCACGTCCGGACAGCCATCGAAGCTGCGAGAAGCTGAATCACGGCAACCGAACGAACTGGAGACACGATGACACGGTGGAAGCGGGGCACGGGTGCCTGCGCTCTCGCGGGCGCGGTCGTCGCCGGGGTCGCCGCCCTGGTCGTCAGCGGTGGCACGACCGTCAGCGCCGCCGAGTCGGCGTTCTACGTCGACCCGTCGAGCTCGAGCGCGCGGTGGGTCGCGGCCAACCCCGGCGACTCGCGGGCGGCGGTCATCCGCGACCGGATCGCGTCGGTGCCGCAGGCGCGCTGGTACACCACGACCAACACCTCGGCGATCCGGTCCGAGATCAGCTCCTTCGTGGGCGCGGCCGCCTCGGCCGGCAAGATCCCGATCCTGGTGGTCTACAACATCCCCAACCGCGACTGTGGTGGCGCGAGCGGCGGCGGCGCGCCCTCCCACGAGGCCTACCGCGCGTGGGTCGACGAGGTCGCGGCGGGCCTCGCCGGCCGGCCGGCGACCATCGTGCTGGAGCCGGACGTGCTGCCGTTGATGACGAGCTGCCAGAACGCGGACCAGCAGAACCAGACGAAGGCGTCGATCGCCTACGCGGGCAAGAGGCTCAAGTCCGGGTCCGGCCAGGCGAAGGTCTACTTCGACATCGGCCACTCGGCGTGGCTGAGCCCGTCGGAGGCGGCGAACCGGTTGCGCGGCGCGGACATCTCCAACAGCGCCGACGGCATCTCGACCAACGTGTCGAACTACCGCTCGACCTCCGACGAGGTGAACTTCGCGAAGAACGTGCTCAACGCCGTCGGCGACGGCCGCCTCAAGGCCGTGGTGGACACGAGCCGCAACGGCAACGGCCCCGCCGGCAGCGAGTGGTGCGACCCGTCCGGGCGCGCGATCGGCACGCCCAGCACGACGAACACGGGCGACTCGAAGATCGACGCGTTCCTGTGGGTCAAGCTGCCGGGCGAGTCGGACGGCTGCATCGGCCCCGCCGGGCAGTTCGTGCCGCAGCGGGCCTACGAGCTCGCGCTGGCCGCGGGTCCGATCACGACGACGACCACCACGACCACGACCACGTCCGGCGGTGGCAACCCCGGTGGCGGGTGCACGGCCACCCACCGCGTGACGAGCCAGTGGCAGGGCGGCTACTCCGCGGAGGTCGTGATCGTGAACCGCGGCGCCGCCATCAACGGCTGGACGTTCTCGTTCTCGGCCCCCGGCGTCTCGGTGACGCAGGGCTGGAACGGCACCTGGACCGACGCGGGCGACGAGGTCAGGGTCGCGAACGCGGCCTGGAACGGCTCGATCGGGTCCGGCGCGCAGCTGAGCATCGGCTACAACGCGAACTACAACGGCACCCCGCCGTTCTCGTCGCCGGTGCTGAACGGGGTCGCCTGCTCCTGAGGCGACGACCGAAGGCCTGTCCCGCGGGTCTCGTCCGAGACTCTCACCCAGCGGACCCGCGGGACGGGGCACCAGGGG
>NZ_JBHXCW010000351.1:0-6202 GCF_042725365.1 Lentzea sp. NPDC060358
GTACCAGCAGGCCCACGGCCACTCGCTGCTCGGCGACCGCGACGCCGTCGAACGCCTCCTGGACGAGGCCCAGCACCTCGCCGCAGCCGCCCCCGAGACCTTTGTGCGTACCCGGTTCCTCGCCCGCCTTCGTCTCAATTCGCCCGGTTCCGGCGGATTCGACGATGATCTGGGGGCCATCCGGGCAGCTCACCATGACATTTCGGGCATGCCCGGACATGCCGACCTGCGTGAACGAGTCGTCACACAGTGCGAACCAGGCGAAAACCGGGCAGGATTCCACCTAGTTGTGGTGCCGACCACAGTGTTTCCAGGGTGTTTCATCTATGCACGGCCCGAACGGGCAACCCGAGAGCCGAGTGGGCAGGTGACATGCGAGCAGAGGAACGCAAGCGCCGCATCCTGGCCAGGGCCCGCGCCGACGGCCGCGTCGACGTGGTGGAGATGGCGCAGGAGCTGCGCGTGGCGCCCGAGACGGTGCGTCGCGACCTGCGCGTTCTCGACGAGCACGGTTTGGTGCGCCGCACGCACGGCGGTGCGATCCCGGTGGAGAGCGCCGGGTTCGAGACGGGCCTGAGGTTCCGGGCGGGGTCGCACGTCCCGGAGAAGCGGCGCATCGCGAAGGCCGCGGCCGAACGGCTCGACGACGCCGAGACCGTGTTCATCGACGAGGGCTACACCCCGCAGCTCGTGGCGGAGGCGTTGCCCACGACCAACCCGCTGACGATCATCACCGCGTCGCTGCCGACCGCGGCGGCCATGTCCGAGCACCCCTCGTGCACCGTCCTGCTGCTGGGCGGCCGGGTTCGCGGGCACACACTGGCCACAGTGGACCACTGGACCACGAGGATGCTCGGCGAGATGGTCATCGACCTCGCCTACATCGGAGCGAACGGCATCTCCCGCGAGCACGGGCTGACCACCCCCGACCCCGCGGTCGGGGCGGTGAAGTCCAGGGCGCTCGGCGCGTCCCGGCGAAAGATCTTCGTCGGTACGCACACCAAGTTCGGCGTCTCGAGCTTCCACCGGTTCGCCGAGGTCTCCGATCTGGAGGCGGTCGTCACCGACAGCGGCCTCACCGCTCACGAGGCCCACCGCTACACCCTTCTGGGCCCCAAGGTCATCAGAGCCTGAGATCCCTCACCATTCGGGCGTGATCCCCCTACTTCACCGCGCCCGAAAACCCTGGAAAGGAACCGACGATGTCGTCGATTCGCACACCCCTCCGCGCATTCGGGGCCGCCACCGCAGTGCTGCTGCTCGCGTCCGCCTGTTCCGGCGCCGGCGGCGGGGGTGGTGGTGAGAACTCGGTGAACGTCCTGATGGTGAACAACCCGCAGATGCAGGACCTGCAGAAGCTCACCGCGGACAACTTCACCAAGGACACGGGCATCAAGGTGAACTTCACCGTGCTGCCGGAGAACGACGTCCGCGACAAGATCAGCCAGGACTTCTCCAGCCAGGCCGGGCAGTACGACGTGGCGACGATCTCGAACTACGAGACGCCCATGTACGCCAAGAACGGCTGGCTCGCGCCGATGGACGACTTCGTCTCCAAGGACAGCGGGTTCGACCAGGCCGACATCCTCGAGCCCATCAAGCAGTCGCTGACCGCCGCCGACGGCAAGGTGTACGCGCAGCCGTTCTACGGCGAGTCGTCGTTCCTGATGTACCGCAAGGACCTCCTCGACGCCAAGGGCATCACGCTGCCGGAGAAGCCGACCTGGCAGCAGGTCGCCGATGCCGCCCAGAAGGTCGCGACCCCCGAGGTCCGCGGCATCTGCCTGCGCGGCCAGCCGGGCTGGGGTCAGGTCATGGCGCCGCTCACGACGGTCGTGAACACCTTCGGCGGCACGTGGTTCACCAAGGACTGGCAGGCGCAGGTCAACGCGCCGGAGTTCAAGGAGGCCACCAAGTTCTACGTCGACCTCGTCCGCAACTACGGTGAGGCGGGCGCCCCGCAGGCCGGGTTCGCCGAGTGCCTGAACAACATGACGCAGGGCAAGGTCGCGATGTGGTACGACGCCACGGTCGCCGCCGGCCTGCTCGAGGCCAACGACTCCCCCGTCAAGGGCAAGCTCGGCTTCGCCCAGGCGCCGGTCGTGAAGACCGACAGCTCCGGCTGGCTCTACACCTGGGCGTTCGGCATCCAGAAGGCGTCGAAGAAGCAGGAGAACGCCTGGAAGTTCATCTCCTGGGCGTCGGGCAAGGGCTACGAGGAGCTCGCCGGCAAGACCCTCGGCTGGTCGAAGGTCCCCGACGGCAAGCGTTCGTCGACCTACCAGCGCGCCGAGTACAAGCAGTCCTCCGGGTCGTTCTCCGCGCAGGCCGAGGCCGCCATCAAGGGCGCGAAGCCGCTCAACCCCGGTGTGCAGGAGCGCCCGGCGCCCGGCATCCAGTTCGTCGGCATCCCCGAGTTCACCGACCTCGGAACCCAGGTGTCGCAGCAGATCAGCTCCGCGATCGCGGGTGCGACGTCCGTGGACGACGCGCTGAACAACGGTCAGGGTCTCGCCGAGAAGGTCGCCTCCAAGTACAAGGGGCAGTGACATGGCGGTAGTAGAGCGGGAGCGGGCGGCTGTGGACCGCCCGCCTCCCGTCCCCCGCAAGCAGTACCGGAAGTGGGCGACGCGGGCGCCGCTGCTGCCCGCGCTCATCTTCCTGATCATCGTGACGCAGCTGCCGTTCGTGGCGACGCTCGTCATCTCGTTCATGAAGTGGAACTCGCTCGACCCCGCCAACCGCGGGTTCGCCGGGTTCGACAACTACGTCAACGTGTTCACCGACCCCGACCTGCGGTCGTCGGTCGTGAACACGATCGTGCTCACGGCGTCGGTCGTGATCATCAGTCTGGTCCTCGGGCTGGGGCTCGCGCTGCTGCTCGACAAGAAGTTCGCCGGCCGCGGGTTCGTGCGCACGCTGCTGATCGCGCCGTTCCTCGTGGTCCCGGTGGCGGCGGCGCTGATCTGGAAGCACGTGCTCTACAACCCGGAGTACGGCCTCTTCAACGGCATCCTGAACTGGCTGGGCTTCGAGGCCCAGCCGGACTGGATCAGCACCATGCCGATGAGCGCCGTGGTGCTGTCGCTGGTGTGGCAGTGGACGCCGTTCATGATGCTGATCCTGCTGGCGGGCCTGCAGTCGAAGCCGATCGAACCCGTGGAGGCGGCCACGATCGACGGCGCCTCGTCGTTCCAGGTCTTCCGGTACCTGACGTTCCCGCACCTGCGCCAGTACCTGGAGCTCGGCGGCCTGCTCGGCTCGATCTACGTCGTGCAGAACTTCGACGCGGTCTTCACGATCACGTCCGGTGGCCTGGGCACGGCGAACCTGCCGTACATGATCTACCAGACCTTCTACCAGGCGCACGAGTACGGCGAGGCGTCCGCGGCCGGCGTGATCGTGGTGGCGGGCTCGATCGTGATCGCCACGTTCGCGTTGCGCACGGTGTCCTCGCTGTTCAAGGAGGAGAAGCGATGACCTCCCGATGGGTCAAACACGGCTGGGGCGTGCTCGCCTGGATCTCCGGCCTGGTGTTCTTCGCGCCGGTGGCCTGGATGTTCCTGACCTCGCTGCACAGCGAGGCGGACGCGGCGACGAACCCGCCGTCGCTGCTGGCGCCGCTGACGCTCGACGGCTACGCGGAGTTCTTCGACTCGGGCGCGTGGCCGCCGCTCATCAACTCGTTCAGCGCCTCGATCGGGTCGACGATCATCGTGCTGCTGCTGGCGATCCCGGCCGCGTACGCGTTGTCGATCAAGCCGGTGGAGAAGTGGACGGACGTCCTGTTCTTCTTCCTCTCCACCAAGATGATGCCGGTCGTCGCGGCGCTGCTGCCGATCTACCTGATCGCGCAGTTCTCCGGGATGCTCGACAACATCTCGTTCCTCACGCTGCTGTACTGCTCGATGAACCTGCCGATCGCGGTGTGGCTCATGCGGTCGTTCCTGTCCGAGGTCCCCAAGGAGATCCTCGAGGCGGCCTCGATCGACGGCGCGGGCCTGCTCACGATCCTGCGCAGGGTGGTGGCGCCGATCGCGATGCCCGGCATCGCGGCGACGGCGTTGATCTGCTTCATCTTCAGCTGGAACGAGCTGCTCTTCGCACGGGTGCTCACCGGTGTCGTCGCCGGCACCGCGCCCGTGTACCTGACCGGGTTCGTCACGTCGCAGGGCCTCTTCCTGGCCAAGGTCTGCGCCGCGGCGGTCGTGGTGTCTCTGCCGGTGCTCGTCGCCGGGTTCGCCGCCCAGGACAAGCTCGTCCAGGGCCTCTCGTTGGGAGCAGTCAAGTGAAAGCAGCAGTGATCACCGGCGTCGGTTCCGTCGAAGTGACCACTGTGGACGACCCGACGTGCGGTCCCCGCGAAGTGGTGGTGAAGGTGGCGGCCTGCGGGCTCTGCGGCACGGACCTGCACATCCTGCAGGGCGAGTTCGCGCCCACCCTGCCGGTCGTGCCGGGCCACGAGTTCGCGGGCACCGTCGTCGAGATCGGCTCGCAGGTGAACGAGGTGGCGGTCGGCGACCGGGTGGCCGTCGACCCGTCGCTCTACTGCTACGAGTGCCGGATGTGCCGGTCCGGCAAGAACAACCTGTGCGAGCGCTGGGCCGCCATCGGCGTCACGACGTCGGGTGGCGCGGCGGAGTTCGCGAAGGCCCCCGTGGCCAACTGCGTGAAGCTGCCCGACCACGTGCGGACCGAGGACGCGGCGCTGATCGAGCCGCTGTCGTGCGCGGTGCGCGGCTACGACGTGCTGCGGTCGCAGATGGCGTCCCGGGTGCTGATCTACGGCTCGGGCACGATGGGCCTGATGATGCTGCAGCTCGGCAAGCTCACCGGCGCGTCGTCGATCGAGGTCGTCGACCTGAACCCGGAGCGGCTCGAGACGGCGAAGCAGCTCGGCGTCACGGCCGTGGCGGCGACGCCGGACGAGCTGGACCGGCCGCAGGGCTGGGACGTCGTCATCGACGCCACCGGCAACGAGAAGGCCATCCAGGACGGGCTCGGGCGGGTCGCGAAGGGCGGCACGTTCCTCCAGTTCGGCGTCTCGGACTACTCGGCGCGGGTGACCATCGAGCCGTACAAGATCTACAACCAGGAGATCACCATCACCGGCTCGATGGCGGTGCTGCACTCGTTCGAACGGGCGGCGGACCTCTTCGCGACCGGTGTGCTCGACCCGGAGGTCTTCATCAGCGACCGGGTGCCCCTCGACGACTACGCGGGGGCGTTGGACCAGTTCAAGGCGGGCAAGGGCCGCAAGATCCAGGTCCTGCCGTGAGCTGAGCTCCGCAGGTTTCGCAGGTCGTTCGTGGGCACTCGTGTATCCAGGCGGGTGCCCACGACTCTTTCCGGACATGTCGAAGTCCGGGCAGAAAGTGGTACCGCCGTACTTTTCGCACATGTCCGACGAAGAGCTCCTCGTCTGGTACGCGGAGCTTCAGGCGCGGGCGATGAACCCGCAGCCTGGGGACGTCGATTTCGACCACGTCCACCAGCCGGCCGACCCGGTGTCCGTCGAGCAGCTGCGCCGGCGCGTCATGACGTTCCAGGGCTGGCCGGGCGGCCTCTCCACCCTCGACGACGGTTCGCCGTTCCACAACCTGTGGCACTGGCTCAGCGACTGACGCGGCGCGAGGTCCACCTCGCCCGCGTCGTCAGTGCGCTGGTGGCCGCGTGTGTGCTCTTCGCCGTCGTGCACACCGCGGTCACCGGCGTCGTCTCGCACCCGCGCAACTGGCTGGTCGCGTTCGCCTGCACCCTGCTCGGGGTGCGGGTGATCGGTCACGTCCGCAGGTCGGCCGTGGGGTGGCTGCTGCTGGTCATGGGCGTGTTCGGCGGCATCGCCGTCGCGGTCGCCGGTCAGCCCGCCGACCACCCCGCCCGGTGGGTCGAGGCGTGGGTCTGGTGGCCCACCTACGCGTTGCTGCCCGCCGTGGCACTGGTCTTCCCCAACGGCAAGCCGTTGAGCAACCGCTGGTGGGTCGCCATCGGCGCGTCGTTGTCCAGCGCCGTCCTCGGGACCGTGGGGATCGCGTGGGCGTCGTGGGGCGACCCGGCCGACTTCTGGCAGTCCGGCGGTGGCGGGTTCGCCAAGACGCTGACACTGGTCGCGGTGCTCGCGGCCGGTGCCTCGGTGGTCGCCGCGGTCGTGTCGCTGTTCCTGCGGTGGCGCCGGGCCGAGGGCGACGAACGCCGGTTGCTC
>NZ_JBHXCW010000352.1:0-6183 GCF_042725365.1 Lentzea sp. NPDC060358
CTTGACACCCCTCCTCGCGTGCAGCAAGAGCTGAGGCGCGACTCGTGACGGGGCACCCACCGCTGAGAGCTGCGCTCAAAAGCAAAAGCAAAGCAAGGGCCTGCTCGCCTTCGGCTTCGCGCTCTCAGCCCTCTCTGCTGTGTGGTGAACTCAGCGTCATCTGGTCGTCACACTCGGCGCGTGCTCCGGAAACTGTCTGTTCCTAGCTTCGAGGGTCATGACCGTTGACGAGGTTGTGGAGCGCACACCGGCCCTCGGCGCGTCCAAGGAGACGCTCGAGGACTACACCCTGCGATTCGCTCCCCGCACCTACCGGCGTTGGACTCCCGCTGTGGTCGGGGCGTCCGCGCTGGGCGGGATCGCCTACATGGCCGACTTCTCGATCGGCGCCGGGATCGGGCTCACGCACGGTACCGGCAACGCGTTGCTGGCCATCGGGTTCGCGGCGCTCGTCATCTTCGTGACCGGGTTTCCGCTGGCCTACTACGCCGCCCGGTACAACATCGACCTCGACCTCATCACCCGCGGGTCCGGGTTCGGGTACTACGGGTCGGTGATCACAAGTGTGATCTTCGCCAGTTTCACGTTCATCTTCTTCGCGCTCGAAGGGTCGATCATGGCCCAGGGGCTGCGGTACGCGCTCGGGGTGCCGTTGTGGCTGGGGTACCTGGCTTCCACGTTGGTGATCATTCCGCTGGTCATCTACGGGATGAAGGTGCTCGCGAAGCTGCAGAGCTGGACGAACCCGTTGTGGTTGCTGCTCATGGTGGCGCCGCTGCTCTTCCTCGTCGTGTCCGAGCCCGAGTCGGTCGGCCGGTTCCTCGCTTACGGTGACGGTGGGGTCGACACGGCCGCCGTCATGCTCGGGGCCGGGGTGTGCCTGTCGTTGATGGGGCAGATCGGGGAGCAGATCGACTACCTGCGGTTCATGCCGCCTCGCACCGACGCCAACCGGCGGGCCTGGTGGACCGCGACCATCCTCGCCGGGCTCGGGTGGGTGGTGTTCGGGGCGCTGAAGCAGGCGATCGGGGTGTTCATGGCCGTCTACGTGCTCGACGCCGTCGGGAAGGTGGCGGCCGTCGAGCCGATCGAGCAGTTCACCGGGGTGTTCAAGCAGTTCATGCCGGGGTGGCTGGTGGTGCCGCTGGCGCTGGTGCTCGTGGTGCTGAGCCAGGTGAAGATCAACGTCACCAACGCCTACTCCGGGTCGCTCGCGTGGACGAACTCGTTCACGCGCGTCACGAGGCACTACCCCGGCCGGTTGGTCTTCGTGCTGGTCAACCTCGCCATCGCGCTGGTGTTGATGGAGGCCGACATGTTCAGCTTCCTCAACAAGATCCTCAGCTTCTACTCGAACTGCGCGATGGCGTGGGTCGTCACGGTCGCCACGGACATCGCGATCAACAAGTACGTGCTCAAGCTGTCGCCCGAGCGGCCCGAGTTCCGGCGGGGCATGCTGTACGCGGTCAACCCCGTCGGGGTCGGGTCGTTCCTCGCCTCGTCCGGTCTGTCCATTTCCGTCTACTTCGGACTGTTCGGGCCGGCGCTCCAGCCGTACTCGCCGCTCGTGGCCGTCGGCATCCCGGTCGTGCTGACGCCGTTGCTCGCGGTCGTCACGCGCGGGCGGTTCTACCTGCGGCGCACGGACGACGGGATCGCCGAGCCGGTGCTCGACGCGGACGGCAACCCCAGTGGCACGCGGTACGACTGCGTCGTGTGCGGGGAGCCGTACGAGCGGCCGGACATGGTCGCCAGTGCCGTGGAGGGCGAGATCTGCTCGTTGTGCCTGAGCACCGACCGCGGCGGGAAGCACGTGCTGCCCGCGGGTTGACGCGCAAGATCCGTCCCGATCGGACAAACTGCACGTCATGCAGGAACTGGCCTTGCTCGCCGTGGCGGGTGTGCTGATCATCGTCGCGGTGTCGTACTTCGCTCCGAAGCTCGGTGTCGCGGCGCCCGTGCTGCTGGTGCTCGTCGGGATGGCGTGCAGCCAGCTGCCGGGCGCCCCGCACGTCGCCGTGGCCCCGGAGTGGATCCTGACGGTCGTGCTGCCGCCGATCCTGTACTCGGCGGCGGTGAACGTGCCCGTCGTGGACTTCCGGCGGGACTTCTCGACCATCGGCTCGCTGTCGGTGCTGCTGGTGGCCGTGTCGGCGTTCGGCACCGGCCTGCTGATCTGGTGGCTGCTGCCGGAGATCGGGTTCGCCGCGGCGCTGGCGCTCGGCGCGGTGATCAGCCCGCCGGACGCCGTCGCCGCCACGTCGATCGGCAAGCGGCTCGGGCTGCCACCGCGGCTCGTCACCATCCTCGAGGGCGAGGGGCTGGTCAACGACGCGACGGCGCTCGTGCTGCTGCGCACGGCCATCGTCGCCATCACCGCCAGCGTCACGTTCGGCGGCGCACTCGGCGACTTCGCGTTCGCCGTCGCGGTCGGGGTGGTGATCGGGCTCGTCGTGGGGCTCGTGACGGTGTGGGTCCGGTCGAAGATCCAGGGACAGCCGGTGCTCACGACCGCGATCTCCTACGTCGTGCCGTTCCTCGCGTTCATCCCGGCCGAGGAGCTGCACGCGTCCGGTGTGCTCGCCGTCGTCCTGGCCGGCCTGGTCACCGGGCACCTGAGCGCGCGCAGGTTCACCGCCCACGACCGGATCTCCGAACGCACCAACTGGCGCACGATCCAGCTGCTGCTCGAGAACGGCGTGTTCCTGCTGATGGGCTTCGAGCTCACGTCGGTCGTCGCCGACGTCGAGGAGGACGGCCTCGCGCGGACGCTCCTGCTCGGTGTCCTGGCCACGGTCGCGCTGGTGGTGCTGCGGGTGGCGTTCATGGTGCCGCTGATCGCGATGCTGCGCCGCCAGCAACGCCGCGCGGACGCGTTCACCGACAAGATCGCCGCCTTCCTCGAACGCGTCGTCGCGCGCGGGCCCCGTTCGGAGAACGACAAGCGCTACGACCGCGGAATCCGCGCCATCCAACGCAAACAGGCCGACGTGGCCTTCTACGCGAGCGAGGGCCTGAGCCGGCGCGGCGGGGCGGTGCTGGCGTGGTCGGGCATGCGCGGCGTGGTCACCCTGGCGGCCGCGCAGACGCTGCCGACGGACCTGCCGCAGCGGCCGGAGCTGGTCCTGATCGCCTTCACCGTCGCGATCCTCACCCTGGTCGTGCAGGGAGGGACGCTGCCGCTGGTGATCCGCCTGCTCGGCATCCGCGGCAACGACGAGGAGCACGAGCGCCGCGAGTACGCGCGGCTGGCCGTCGAGCTGATCGCCGCGACGCAGGAGGTCGTGTCGAACCCCGAGCTGTGCCGGGAGAACGGCGAGCGGTTCGACCCCAAGATCCTGGACATGACGCGCGAACGCACGCTCGCGATGAGCGAGAACGTCGACAAGATGCTCGTCGAGCAGAACGCGCACGGCCACCGGCACCAGCACCTGGAGCTGCAACGGCTGATGATGGACGCGCAGCAGAACGCCCTGCTGGACGCTCGCGCCGGCGGCACGTACTCGTCGCATACGCTGGAACGCGCACAGAACTTCATCGACAGCCAGCAGGCCCGGCTGATCTAGGCGTGCCTCGCGGGGCGGGGTTGCGGCACGGGTGCGCGGGAGGGGGCAGGGTGTTCGGCTGGAAGAAGAAGCGCGGCGACCTGAACGACGTGATGGCTCAGCTCAGGCCCGACCTGAGCCGGGAGTCGCTCGGCGTCGGACCCGGCTTTCCCGGCATCGCCCCGAACCCGCTCCTGAGCGGGGAGGCGCGCAAGCGCACCGCGGAACTGCGCACGGGGGAGCTCGCGCTCGGGGTTCTCGTCGACTGGCGGGAGGTCAACAGCAACCCGCGCGTGGTCCTGATGTTCGACGTGGAGACCGCCGACGGCGACTCGTTCCGCGGTGTCGCGGACGAGGACCTCACGATCACCGAGCTCACCCGCCTCGCCCCAGGTCAGACGTTGCCCGTGCGCTACCGGCCGGGCGTCCAGGACCACTGCGTCGCCCTCGCCCGGGACGTGGACCCCGCCCGCGTGCGGCAGCTCGCCGAGGAGATCGCGAGCCGCAAGCGGGCCTGACTGTCGCGGTCAGAACGGGTCGTCGCCGAACCGCGCCTGCACGTCCACAGTGCTGCGGGCCGCGTCGCCGAGGGTCAGCCGCGACACGATCCGGTACCGGTCGCCGCGGTAGATCGAGTGCACGTATTCGACGTACCGGCCCTCGGCGTCGGTGGTCAGGCGCTCGAACAGCAGCGCGGGCGCGAATTCCGGCACGCCCAGGATCGTCGCCTCCGTCTCGTTCGTCACCGTCGGCTCGATCGACTGCACCGCCTCGCTGACGTGCACGCCGTGCTCGCGCAGGCGGTCGTAGAAGTCGCCGGACTCCATGTCGTGCAACGTCAGCGCGGGCGCGACGGAGGCCGGGACGTGCAGGTGCTCGACCGCCATCGGCTCGCCGTCGACCAGGCGCAGGCGGGCGATGTAGTGGATCTCGGCGGCGGGGGAGAGGTGCAGGCGGCGGCCCACCCTGGCGCCGGCCGGGACGCGGGCGTGCTCGAGCACGCGCGACGACCACGTGCCGCCGGCCCTGGGCAGCGACATGGAGCCGGTGTCCGACACCATCTCCTGGGTGATCTTGGCCCGCGCGACGAACGTGCCGCGGCCGTGCTGGCGGATCAGCAGGCCGGTGTTGACGAGCTCGTCCACGGCCGAGCGCACGGTGGGGCGGGACACCGAGAGCTGCTGGCACAGCACGCGTTCGGCGGGGATCGGCGCGCCCGCCGGGTGGGTCTCGATGAGTTCGAGCAGGTAGTCGCGGACCTGCTCACGCTTCAGGATCGCCTCGCCCATGCCACTCCCGCTTCGTCGGTGGCCAGTATGGCATACCACTGGTAAGTAACCAGTCTGATGAAGATCGAGAGCGCTCTCATGCCTCCGAGCTGGGTATTGACCTGAGAAGTGGTCTATGCCACTTTCTAACTCACTCCATCGGACCTGACCAATTGGTCATATCCCAGCGAGAGGTGAGTCGTGTCGCGCTCCGCTGCCTTGCTCGTCCTGGCGCTCGCCCTGTCCGCCTGCGGCACGTCCGCGGGAGGGGGTGATGAGAAGCAGGAGATCACCGTGTGGCTGATGAAGGACACGGCCACCGACGACTTCGTGCAGAAGTTCGAGACCGACTTCGAACGCGAGCACGCGAACCTGGACGTGAAGATCCAGATCCAGGAGTGGAACGGGATCACGCAGAAGGTGACCAGCGCTCTGGCCAGCACCGACCCGCCCGACGTGATCGAGGTCGGCAACACGCAGGTCGCCCAGTACGTGGCCAGCAAGGGCGTCACCGACCTGTCGGCGAAGAAGCCGGAGCTGCAGGGCGACGACTGGATCCCCGGCCTCTCGGAACCCGGTGCGGTGGACGGCAAGCAGTTCGGCGTCCCGTTCTACGCGGCGAACCGGGTCGTGATCTACCGCAAGGACCTGTTCGAGGCCGCGCAGCTCACGCCGCCGAAGACGCGCGACGAGTGGATCGCCGCCACCACCAAGCTCGACCAGGGCGACGTGCAGGGCATCTACCTGCCGGGCCAGAACTGGTACACGCTCTCCGGCTTCGTCTGGGACGAGGGCGGCGACCTCGCGAAGCAGGACGGCGGCAGCTGGAAGGGCTCGCTCAACACGCCGGAGGCGTTGGCGGGCATGGACTTCTACCGGAAGCTGCAGGCGCTCGGCGACGGCCCGAAGGACTCCGACGAGGCCAAGCCGCAGCAGACCGACGTGGTGGCGGGCGGCAAGGTCGCGCAGTTCATCGCGGTGCCCGGCGCGGCCAAGCTCGTCGAGAAGGCCAACCCGGCACTGGCGGGCAAGATCGGTTTCTTCCCGATCCCCGGCAAGACCGCGGACCAGCCCGGCGCCGTGTTCACCGGCGGCTCCGACCTGATCATCCCGCTGTCGTCGAGCAGGCAGGAGGGCGCCTACGAGGTCGTCAAGGCGCTCGCCGGGGAGAAGTGGCAGGTCGAGCTCGCCAAGGCGATGAACTACGTTCCGAACCGCAAGTCGCTCGCCTCCTCGGTCGGCGACGACCCCGGCACGGCCGCGATGGCCGCCGGCGCCGCCTCCGGGCACTCCACCCCGAACTCGCCGAACTGTGGCGCGGTCGAGGCGCGCATCCCGATCAAGGAGTTCCAGACCGCGGTCCTCACCGG
>NZ_JBHXCW010000353.1:0-6130 GCF_042725365.1 Lentzea sp. NPDC060358
ACCCTGTTCGGGTGCGCCGCCGCGAGGATCATGCGCAACGAGCGGCTTACGCCTTCACCTTCTCCGGTTCTGGCTCGTCGGAGTTGAGCGAGTCGAGCAGGACGTCGCGCTCGGTGGAGGGCTCCTTCTTCAGGAAGCCGATGGCCAGGTAGAGGACCAGCGACAGCATCAGCGGCCACGACACGAGCACGCCCTTGGTGACCCAGGCCGCCTTGTTCATCTGCTCTATGTAGAGGAACGCCCACATGCCCAGGCCGCCGACGACCGAGGCGATGGCGGCGGTGGAGCCGATCTTGCGGAACCACGGGAGCAGGCCCAGCATCAGCGGGATGGCGATCGGGCCCATCGTGGCGGCGACCAGGTCGACCACGACCTTCAGGACGAAGCCCTGGCCTCCCGAGGCGATGGCGATGATCATGCTGATGCCGATGAACGCGAACGTCGTCACGCGGGCCAGCAGGAGCTGGTTGTCCGCCGAGAACGACTTCACCTTCTTCCAGATGTGGGGCAGCATGTCGCGGTTGATCACGGCCGCGATCACGTTGGCGTCGGAGGACACCATCGCCATGGTGTGCGAGAAGAAGCCCGCCAGGACCAGGCCGATCATGCCCGCGGGGAGCATCTCCTTGCCCATCTCGATGTAGGCGTTCTCCGCCTGCGCGCCCTCGAGGCCCGGCACGATCAGCGGGGCGGCCCACATCGGGAAGAACAGCACGAGCGGCCACACCAGCCACAGCGCGGACGACAGCAGCGCGGAGCGCTTGGCCGCGAAACCGGACGGCGCGGCCATGTAGCGCTGCGCCAGGTTCCACATGCCGCCGTTGTACTCGAGCGTCTTGATCAGGAAGAGCGCCATCAGGAACGTCGACGTGTACGGGCCGGCGAGCGGGTCGCTGTGGCTCTCCGGCAGCTTCTCCCAGATCGTCGCGGGGAAACCCCAGCCGAGGCGCCCGGCTACGGCGAAGAACATCGCGAAGCCGGCTGCGGCCTGGATGACGAACTGGCCGAAGTCGGTGAGCGCGTCGGCCCAGAGGCCGCCGAGCACCGAGTACACCATCGTGACCAGGCCGATGATGATGATTCCCCAGGTGATCGGGACACCCGCGAAGCCGCGCAGCAGGATCGAGACGGCCGCCCACTTGGCGGCGATGTCGACGACCTTGAGCAACGCGCCCGCGTAGGCCATGACCTGCTGGGTGGGCAGGTTGTAGCGCTTGGCCAGGTACTCGAGCGGTGACTTGACGTCGTGCTTGGCGCGCAACCTGTTCCACCGCGGGGCGAACAGGAACGCGCCGATGCCGACACCGATGCCGATGGTCAGCGACCACCACACGTAGACCGTGAGGCCGAGCCGGTAGGCCTCGGACGCGAACGCGACGAACATGACCGCGCTGTAGCCCGACATGTGGTGCGAGATTCCGGACAACCACCAGGGCATCTTGCCGCCGGCGGTGAAGAAGTCGGCGATGTTCTGGACCCGCCCGCGTGACCAGAGCCCGATCGCGACCATCACGAAGAAGTAGCCGACGACGACTACCCAGTCGAGGGTGCCCATGTGACCTCCTGCGGCGTGTGCACACACGTGTGCCCGCGAAAGCACCAGGCCTGGGGCGGCGGAACCTGGCACATCCGCACGGGATATGTGACGTAGGTCTTACGAGACTGTTGCGGCGGGGCGGAAGACCTGCGCCCACCTTGAATCACGTTTGTGACCCTTGTTCATCCACGTGAACCGACTATTCCGCGTCACGCGTCCGAGGGAACGACGTCACTCGTCTGGAAGCACGAACGGAGGTGCTGATGCTCCCGCCAGGCCGGCCTGCTCCCGGCGTCGCGCTGATCGACCCCCTGCCGCTGTACCGCGAAGGCCTGTCCGCCCTCGTCCGGCGCACCCCCGGGCTGCGCTGGCTGGGCTCGACGGGTGACCCGCACTCCGCCGTCCGCCTGCACGACCGGCTGCGACCGGACGTGCTGCTCGTCGACTCCGTGCTCGACCCCGCGGGGCACCTCGCGCGACTGCTGGTCGAACGCGACCCCGCGCTGCTGATCATCGGGCTGGTCCGCGACGCCCACGCCCGCGGCACCTACCTGACGACCGCGCTGGACGCCGGCGTGCGCGGTGTCGTGCCGCGCAACGCCCAGCCGGGCGAGATCGTGCGGGTGATCGCCGAGACCTGCCGCTCGCGCGCGTTCGTGCACCCCGACCTGCGGTCGAAGGAACGGCCGACGCTCACCCGGCGCGAGTACGAGGTGCTCGCGCTCGTGGCGGAGGGCCTGGAGAACCAGCAGGTCGCCGACCACCTCGTGGTGTCGGTCGAGACCGTGCGCACCCACGTGAAGGGCATCCTGCGCAAGCTCGGCGCCCGCGACCGGACGCACGCCGTGTCGCTGGCCTACCGGTCAGGGCTGCTGCTGGGCGGCCCACCCGTGCTCGAGTAAGCCGAAGACCTCGTCGGCCGCGCGCTCGCGGTCCTCGCGACCGAGGATCACGTCCCTGGCCTCCAGCGCGAACCGGGCCAGCGCCGCGCACCGGACGTCGTCCGCCGCGGCGCCGACCTCCTCCGCGATCGCCTGCGCCAGCGCGCCCTGGTGCCGCGTCCACATCCGGTGCCCGTAGTCGCGCAGCGCGGGCGTCTCGAGCACCAGCCGCTGGAAGACCTCGAACCTCGGGTGGTCGACGTGCCCCCTGGCCGCCTCCACGAAGTGGTCGCGCAACGCCATCGGGATCGACCGGCCCTCCCTGTCGCGCACGACCTCGACCAGCGCCGCCTCCATCTCCTCGTCCTCGTCGAAGAGCAGCGCCTCCTTGCTCGGGAAGTGCTTGAACAGCGTCGTGACCGACACGTCGGCCGTGTCGGCGATCTCCTTCACGCCCACGTCGTCGAACCCGCGCGCCAGGAAGAGCTCCAGCGCCGCGTCGGCGATGGACTGGCGGGTCTGCAGCTTCTTGCGCTCACGACGGCCGAGTTCGGTCACCGGCCGAGCTTACCGCATTGGTTGAGCAGCTCCAAAAGTGTAGTGATTGCACTTTTAGATTCGATACGCTTTCATGGAGACATGACCGCACCGCACATCGCCATCGCAGGGGCCGGGCTCGGCGGCCTCACCTGCGCCCGCGTCCTCCAGCAGCGGGGCTTCGAGAACGTCACCGTCTTCGAGCGCGAGAGCTCGCCGGACGCCCGCCAGCAGGGCGGCACCATCGACCTGCACGCCGGCAGCGGCCAGGAGGCCGTGCGCGCCGCGGGCCTCTACGACGAGTGGCGCGCGCTGGCCCGCTTCGAGGGCCAGGAGCAGCGCAAGGTCGACCACGCGACCGCCGAGCTGGTCGAGCACGAGCCGGCGGAGGGCGACTTCCGCCCGGAGATCGACCGCGGCCAGCTGCGGCAGCTCCTGCTCGACTCGCTGGCGCCGGGCACCGTCGCGTGGGGCCGGGGCGTCGCGGCGGCCGCGCCGGGCGGCGAGGTCACGTTCCTGGACGGTGCAGCCGCGGCGTTCGACCTGGTCGTCGGCGCGGACGGCGCCTGGTCGCGGGTGCGGCCGGCCGTCTCGCCCGCCGTGCCGCACTACACCGGCGTGCTGTTCGTCGAGACGCGCCACGACCGCGACGAGCGCCTGCTCGCCCTCACCGGCGGCGGCACGATGGTCGCCGAGCACGAGGGCCTGATGCTGTGGGCGCAGCGCAACAGCGGCGACCACATCCGCGCGTACGCGTGCCTGCGCGCGGTGGAGGACTGGAAGCCCTCCACCGCCGAGCTGCTCGACCTCTACGCGGACTGGCACCCGGACCTGCGGGCGTTCCTCGTGGGCGAGCCGATCCACCGGCCGCTCCACACGCTGCCGACGCCGCACACGTGGGCGACCACGCCCGGTGTGACGCTGCTCGGTGACGCCGCCCACCTGATGCCGCCGCTGGGCGTCGGGGCGAACCTCGCCCTGCAGGACGCGGCCGAACTGGCGCTCGCGATCGCCGCGCACGGTGTCCGCGAGGGCGTCCAGGCCTACGAATCGGTCATGCTGCCCCGAGCGGTCGCCATGCAGGAGCTCGCGAACCCCGGCCTGCTCGACATGGTCCCCGAGCGCCCGGCACGCGTCTGACCGGCTCTCGTGCCCGATTCAGGTCGTCTGGAGCACTGTCGGGTTCGCCACCAGTGGGTGGTCGGCCTTGCCGGGGTTACTGTCGAGTAATACTCTGTTGTTACCGGTCAGTAGGCGACGCCCGCCCCGACCCTGAGGAGTGAGCTGACGAGATGGGCCACTACAAGAGCAACGTCCGGGATCTCGAGTTCAACCTGTTCGAGGTCTTCAACGTGCAGGACCACCTCGGCACGGGGCCGTTCGAGCAGTCCGACGAGGACACGGCGCGCAGCGTGCTGGCCGAGGTCAAGAACCTCGCGGAGGGCGTCCTCGGCGACTCCTTCGCCGACGCGGACCGCAACCCGCCGGTGTTCGACCCGGCGACGCACTCGGCGACCCTGCCGGAGTCGCTGAAGAAGTCGTACCGGGCCGTGTGGGACGGCGAGTGGTACCGCCTGTTCCTGCCGAACGAGCTGGGCGGCTTCGGCACCCCGCCGTCGGTCACCTGGGCCGCGTCCGAGCTGCTGCTCGGCGCGAACCCGGCGGTCTACATGTACCTGGCGGGTCCGAGCTTCGCGACGGTCGTCTACAACAACGGCACCGAGCGCGACCAGCACTGGGCCAACCTGATGATCGAGCGCGGCTGGGGCGCCACGATGGTGCTCACCGAGCCGGACGCCGGCTCGGACGTCGGCGCCGGTCGCACCAAGGCGATCAAGCAGGACGACGGTTCCTGGCACATCGAGGGCGTGAAGCGCTTCATCACGTCCGCGGACCAGGACCTCACCGAGAACATCATGCACATGGTGCTGGCGCGTCCCGAGGGCGACGGCGTCGAGCCGAAGCCGGGCACCAAGGGCTTGTCGCTGTTCCTGGTGCCGAAGTTCCACTTCGACCCGCAGTCCGGTGAGCTGGGTGAGCGCAACGGCGCCTTCGTCACCAACGTCGAGCACAAGATGGGCCTCAAGGCGTCCACCACGTGCGAGCTGACGTTCGGCCAGCACGGCGTGCCCGCCAAGGGCTGGCTGCTCGGCGAGGTGCACGACGGCATCGCGCAGATGTTCGACGTCATCGAGTACGCCCGCATGATGGTCGGCACCAAGGCCATCGCGACGCTGTCGACCGGCTACCTCAACGCGCTGTCCTACGCCAAGGAGCGCGTCCAGTCCGCCGACCTCACGCGCATGACGGACAAGACCGCCCCGCGCGTCACCATCACCCATCACCCGGACGTGCGCCGCAGCCTGATGCTGCAGAAGGCGTACGCCGAGGGCCTGCGCGCCGTGTACCTCTACACCGCGACGCAGCAGGACAAGGTGATGCTCGGCGGCGGCGACGCGGAGCTCGCGGCCAAGGTCAACGACCTGCTGCTGCCGATCGTCAAGGGCGTCGGCTCGGAGCGCGCGTACGAGCAGCTGGCGCAGTCGCTGCAGACGCTGGGCGGCTCGGGCTTCCTGCAGGAGTACCCGATCGAGCAGTACATCCGCGACGCCAAGATCGACTCGCTGTACGAGGGCACCACGGCGATCCAGTCGCTGGACTTCTTCTTCCGCAAGATCATCCGCGACAAGGGCCAGGCGCTCGCGTTCCTCAACGGCGAGATCCAGTCCTTCCTCGACAACGAGGGCGGCAACGGCCGGTTGAAGGAGGAGCGCGCGCTGCTCAAGCAGGGTCTCGAGGACCTGCAGGGCATGCTCGGCTCGCTGGTGGGCTACCTGACGTCGTCGCAGGAGGACGTCCGCAACCTCTACAAGGTCGGCCAGAACTCGGTCCGCCTGCTGATGACCGCGGGCGACGTGCTCGTCGGCTGGCTGCTGCTGCGCCAGGCCGAGGTCGCGCTGCAGAAGCTCGGCGGCACCGTGTCGGCCAAGGACAAGGCGTTCTACGAGGGCAAGGTCGCCGTGGCGTCGTTCTTCGCGAAGAACGTGCTGCCGGAGCTCACCGCCCGCCGCAAGATCGCGGAGTCCACGGACAACTCGCTGATGGACGTCGACGAGAGCGTTTTCTAGGCACAGCAACGGACGACGGGCCTGCGCACCTCCTGCCCGAGGTGCGC
>NZ_JBHXCW010000354.1:0-6120 GCF_042725365.1 Lentzea sp. NPDC060358
GTCTTCGGCGACCGCCCGCGGCGTCCCCGGTCAGATGTCCAGGTAGCCCTCGATGCGCTGCTTCGAGTGGTCGGTCCCCGTCTCGCCGTACTCGGTGCCCTTCTGCGTGATCGACGTGTTCCGCAGACCCTTCTCGTGGTACGGGTTGGCCTGGGCCAGCGCCTCGTTGCCCACGGCGTCGGCCATCGACCGCCCGAAGCCGTTCTTCATCCGCTCGCCGACCACGCCGTCATGGCTGTTGAGCCGGGTGAGCGGGTTGGAGGTGAACTTCTCCCACTTGGTCTTGCCGCGCAGCGCGTCGGTGGCCTCCTGGCTGCGGACCTTCTTGTCGGCCATGGCCCTCTTGAAGCCGGCGCCGAGGTTCTTCGCCCGCGAGGCCAGGCTGCGCAGGAAGTCCATGATCTTGGTCAGCAGGCCGCGCAGCTTCGCGACGATGCGCGACACTCGGCTCGCCGTCGAGGCGACCCGGACACCGGTGGCGGCACCCGCGGCGGCGGTCGAGGCGCCGGCGCTCGGGATGGCCGCGGCCAGCGCCGGGATCCAGATCATGATCAGCCACGTGATCAGCTCGGCCAGAATCGCCTTGATGACGTCCTCGATGACCTGCATGACCATCGACGACATCATCAACAGCTCGGCCAGCTCGCCCGCCTGACCCGCCACGCCGTCGATGCCGCTCGCGAACTCGCCGAGCTTCGACGCGGCGGCTTCGGACGCCTCACCACCCCACGTCGTCACGGTGCTCTGCAGGTCCTCGGTGAACCTCGTGCTGAGGTCGGCGATGCCCTGGGCGATCGCGCCGAAGTTCTCCCCCGCCTGCTGCAACGCCGGACCGTCGCCGCTGACGAAGTGGATCGCGTCCTCGAGCGGCTGCACCACGCTGATCAGGAAGTTGAGGCCCTGGCCGACCAGGAAGCCGATCGGGTCGAGCATCATGCCCTGCCCGAACTCCACGACCGAGCTGACCAGCGCGCTGCCCTCGGCGCTCAGACCGGCGACGCCACCGGTCTCGCCCGCGTCGCCCGCGGCTTCCTTCGCCTTGACGAAGTTGCCCCAGATCGGGGTGTTCTCCTCCGCCTTCTCGCCGAGCGTCTTCTCGCCGACGGTGATCTTGACCTGCTGGTCACCGCTGCCGGCGGTGTAGTCCTCTTCCGCCACGGCCCTACCCCCTGTCGACCTGGAGACCGTCGAGGATCTTCTGCAACGCCGCTTCCTGCTCGGCGTAGCCCTTCGCGGTGTCGCGGAACTTCTCGACACCGGAGTCGAGCCCCTCGGTCATCGCGGTGAGCGTCTCCTTCAGGTCGCCGAGCATCTCCGTGTACTGCTGCTTCACGAAGATCCCGACGACGCCCCACGACTTGTCGCCGACGTCCGACCTGTCGACGAGTCCCGCCACCTCGCCCGCGAACCCGCGGTGCCCCTGGAGCTTGTCGGCGTACTCATTCAGCTCGTTCGGGTCGACGGTGAACCCGCTCATCGGCCGTCCTCGTCGTCGTAGAGGTTCAGGAACTTGCCGTCCTGCTTGGGCGGTGCGGCGGGCGGCTGCTGCGGCGCCCTGTCGTTCCAGGAGTTGCCGCGCATGATGTTCTGGTCGGAGAAGTCGTCCACCGGCTCGGGCGCGGGCCTGCGGGAGGGTGCGGGCGGACGCGCCGAAGGCCCGTTCTGCGGCACGGGCGGCATCGGGGCGCGCGGCGGGATCGGCGCGGACGGCGGCTGCGCGGTGGGCGGCTGCGGCGCGGCTTCCTCGGCCCGGACGGAGCGGAGCTCCTCCTTCGACATGCCGAAGAGCTGGGCCTGGGTTTCCAGCACCTGCTCGGACAGCTTCATGTCGGTGCCGACGGCACCCTCGACGATGCCCGCCTGCCGGCGAGCGGCCTCCGCGACCGCGTTGCGCAGGGTGGTCATCAGCTCGGCGGCCAGCGCGTGCGGCGGTCTGCGCATCGCGAGGTCGGTGAGCCGGATGTCCTTGATGGTGCCGGACGGCCCGGCGACCACCGTCACGGCGCGGTCGGCCGACGTGGCCACCGCCTCCATCTCTGCCAGCTGCTGCTGCATCTCGCCGACCCCGGCGAACTGCTGGTCAACACGTTGCATCTGAGCCTGGAACCGCTCGAACTGAGCGACCAGCTGCTCGAACGCCGCCGACGGCACACGAACCTCCTCGAAGAGCCCCCAAAGCCCGCCCAAGATCAAGCGGGCGGAGTCATGGTGGCAGGTCAAACCTCTGGTTCGTGCCGAAACGGGCGAACAGCGTCCACTCGCCGGACAGACGACGACGGCCCCCGGACCAGTGGTCCGGGGGCCGTTGTCAGGTACCTGCTAGATCACTCCGAGTCGGTCGCCGGAGCGTCCTTCTCGACGCCCGCGGGGGCCGCCAGCTCGACGGGCGGGGCGTCCGGCACGCGGGTCGGCTTGGTCTCGCCGCGGAACACGAACTTCGCCTTGTCGTGCTGCTCGGACTCGCCGTCCCAGCCCTCGACGTCGGTGATGATGATCTGGCCCGGCTGGATCTCGCCGAACAGGATCTTCTCCGACAGGGTGTCCTCGATCTCGCGCTGGATCGTGCGGCGCAGCGGGCGAGCGCCCAGCACCGGGTCGAACCCGCGCTTCGCGAGCAGGGCCTTGGCCCTGTCGGTCAGCTCGAGGGCCATGTCCTTGTTCTTCAACTGCGTCTCGACGCGGGCGATCATCAGGTCCACCATCCTGATGATCTCGTCCTGGGTCAGCTGGTGGAAGACGATGATGTCGTCGATGCGGTTGAGGAACTCGGGGCGGAAGTGCTTCTTCAGCTCGTCGTTGACCTTGTTCTTCATGCGCTCGTAGTTGGACGCGTCGCCCTGACCCGAGGTGAAGCCGAGGCCGACGGCCTTGCTGATGTCCGACGTGCCCAGGTTGGACGTGAAGATGATGACGGTGTTCTTGAAGTCCACCGTCCGGCCCTGACCGTCGGTCAGGCGGCCGTCCTCCAGCACCTGGAGCAGCGTGTTGTAGACCTCGTTGTGCGCCTTCTCGATCTCGTCGAAGAGCACGACGGAGAACGGCTTGCGGCGCACCTTCTCGGTGAGCTGGCCGCCCTCTTCGTAGCCGACGTACCCGGGAGGGGCACCGAAGAGCCGCGACGCGGTGTACCGGTCGTGGAACTCGCCCATGTCGATCTGGATGAGCGCGTCGTCCTCGCCGAACAGGAAGTTCGCGAGCGCCTTCGAGAGCTCGGTCTTACCGACACCGGACGGGCCGGCGAAGATGAACGAGCCGGAGGGGCGCTTCGGGTCCTTCAGTCCGGCGCGGGTGCGGCGGATCGCCTGCGACACGGCCTTGACCGCCTCGGTCTGGCCGATGATCCGCTTGTGCAGCTCGTCCTCCATGCGGAGCAGACGCGTGGTCTCCTCCTCGGTGAGCTTAAACACCGGGATGCCGGTCCAGTTGGCGAGGACCTCGGCGATCTGCTCGTCGTCGACCTCCGCGACGACGTCCAGGTCACCGTCCTTCCACTGCTTCTCCCGCTCGGCCTTCTGGCCCAGGAGCTGCTTCTCCGCGTCCCGCAGCTTGGCGGCGCGCTCGAAGTCCTGCGCGTCGATCGCGGACTCCTTGTCGCGACGCACGTCGGCGATCTTCTCGTCGAACTCGCGCAGGTCCGGCGGCGCGGTCATCCGGCGGATGCGCATCCGCGCACCGGCCTCGTCGATGAGGTCGATCGCCTTGTCCGGCAGGAACCGGTCGTTGATGTACCGGTCGGCCAGCGTGGCGGCGGCGACCAGCGCGGAGTCGGTGATCGAGACGCGGTGGTGCGCCTCGTACCGGTCGCGCAGGCCCTTGAGGATCTCGATGGTGTGCTCGAGCGACGGCTCGCCCACCTGGATCGGCTGGAAGCGGCGCTCCAGCGCGGGGTCCTTCTCGACGTGCTTGCGGTACTCGTCGAGCGTGGTGGCGCCGATCGTCTGCAGCTCACCGCGGGCCAGCATCGGCTTGAGGATGGAGGCCGCGTCGATCGCGCCCTCGGCTGCACCCGCACCGACGAGCGTGTGGATCTCGTCGATGAACAGGATGATGTCGCCGCGCGTGCGGATCTCCTTGAGGACCTTCTTCAGGCGCTCCTCGAAGTCACCGCGGTAGCGCGAGCCCGCGACCAGCGAGCCGAGGTCGAGCGTGTAGAGCTGCTTGTCCTTGAGCGTCTCGGGCACCTCGCCCTTGACGACCATCTGCGCCAGTCCCTCGACGACGGCGGTCTTGCCGACGCCGGGCTCGCCGATGAGGACCGGGTTGTTCTTGGTGCGGCGGGACAGCACCTGCATGACCCGCTCGATCTCCTTGGTGCGCCCGATGACCGGGTCGAGCTTGCCCTCCCGCGCCGAGGCGGTGAGGTTGCGCCCGAACTGGTCCAGCACCAGGGACGAGGACGGCGTGCCCTCGCCGCGACCGGTCGACTCCGACGCGCCCTTCTCCGTCGAGTAGCCGGACAGCAGCTGCAGCACCTGCTGCCGCACCCTGTTCAGGTCGGCGCCGAGCTTCACGAGGACCTGGGCGGCGACGCCCTCGCCCTCGCGGATCAGGCCGAGCAGGATGTGCTCGGTGCCGATGTAGTTGTGGCCGAGCTGAAGCGCCTCACGCAGTGAGAGCTCCAGGACCTTCTTCGCACGGGGGG
This sequence comes from Lentzea sp. NPDC060358, assembly GCF_042725365.1. Taxonomy (NCBI): domain Bacteria; kingdom Bacillati; phylum Actinomycetota; class Actinomycetes; order Pseudonocardiales; family Pseudonocardiaceae; genus Lentzea; species Lentzea sp. NPDC060358. Next base: position 4,643 of record NZ_JBHXCW010000354.1, read on the forward strand.
TGAAGGGGATGTGTCCGCTCGGAGCCTGCTGGCCCTGGCCGATGATCTCCTCGACCTGCTGGCGGACGCCCTCCAGCGCAATCCCCAACGACTCGAGCGCCTTGGCGGCGACACCTTCACCCTCGTGGATCAGACCCAGGAGGATGTGCTCGGTGCCGATGTAGTTGTGGTTGAGCATCCGTGCCTCTTCTTGGGCAAGGACAACCACCCGCCTCGCGCGGTCGGTGAACCTTTCGAACATTCGCACTCCCTGACTGCTGCGTCGGCGGTCCTCGGCTCCACCGATCTACCCTGGTGAGCGCGGCACCGTGGCTCCACTGTAGTGGGCGGTACCGAGGCCTGTGGTTCCCATCAGCGGCCAGCCGCGTCCGGAAAACCCTGACATCCGCATCAACGCAGGTCGGGAGCAACGGATTCCACAGATCGGGCGATGTCCGCTGAGCGCGAACAACTCGCGGTCGAGCGACACTCCTGTGACCGGGACCACCTGAACGAGCGCAAGACGAAGATCTCCGGGTAAGGTTAGGCAAACCTCATACCCATGAGATTGGACTAGCGCGTTGACCGTACCGGCGAGGGTCTCACAGCAGAACCCGCATGCGCTCACGCCGCTGGCGGAGTCCATCGCGAGACTCGACGCCGGCTCGGACGTCCGCTTCGGCATGCAGTCGCAGGACTGGACGATCTGCTCGGACCTCCTCGCCGAACCGTCCCGCTTCGACCTGTGGCGCAAGGACCTGGCCGGTTGGATGGTCGAGCAGTACGGCGAGGCCGACGGCAGGGCGACCGCCGGCTACGTCATGGGCTGGTACCTGCACCAGCCGGGCTACCTGGCAGGCCTGCTGTTCCACACGGCCCGCCGGGTCCCGTCGCTCAAGCCCCAGGACATGTCCTTCCACCTGGCGACGGACGGCCGCCCCCACCCGGACGGCATCGCCCTGTTCTCGGACGAGTTCGCCTGCCTCCCGGACGACCCGGCCTCGAACCACCCGGCCGCCACCGTCGTACCGGACGAGGCAGCACTGGCAGCAGTCCTCCGAGCCCGCTACGCAGCCCACGCGGCCCAGTTCGTCGCCTCGTTCGGCCAGGTCGTCCGCTTCGGCCGCCGCCAACTCTGGGCAGCGGCGACGGACATGCTCGAATACGGCCCCTGGGCAGCGGGCAGGGTCTGCGGCGACGAGAACGGCGGCGTGACGGACGCGGCGCTGATCCTCCCCGAGAAGCTCACCCCGTTCGTCTCGGCCTCGAGCCTCCACTTCACCCCCGAGGGCTGGAAGCGCAAGCGCAACAGCTGCTGCTTCCACTACGTGCTCCCGAACGCGGAGCCCTGCACGGCTTGCCCGAGGACGAACAACTAGCGAAGCCGAAGGCGAGCAGCGAAGCCGAAGGCGAGCTTGCTTTTGCTTTTGAGCGAAGCTCTCAGCGGTGGGTGCCCCGTCACGAGTCGCACCTCAGCTCTTGCTGCACGCGAGGAGGGG
>NZ_JBHXCW010000355.1:0-6081 GCF_042725365.1 Lentzea sp. NPDC060358
CCGTGGGACGGGTCCGACGCCGCCGGCGGGCACCGGCAGGCCGCGGCGCACCGCTGCCGCACCACCGGGTTCCGAGCAGGAGGGAGGAACCCGATGAGCAGTGCGCGCTTGCCTTTCCCACACCGGTGGAACGAGTGGATCAGCCGGGGCTCACGGCCGGGGTGTGGGGGGATCCGGCGTATTCAGCAGGTCTTCGGTGGTTTCTCGTGATCTGACATGAATTTAGCCGACCACCCCCGGCCACCAATCCACCGTTCAGACGATTAATTGGCCTTAAATATCTTTAAGCTCGACCGCCGAATCACGCGCGGTTTAATTCGATTTAAGCTTTCGAAACCGCCGGGCGCCACCCCCGCGCCGGCACTGCCCCCGAACCGGGCCCGGACGGGGCCCTCACGCCTCGCGACGTGGCATACCGCGTGGAACGTGAAGGGGTGGTCGCCCGCTTCACGAATTCGTCGAACCGGTTCGCCGCGCGCCGATCCAGCCCCGAATCGATCACCCACAGCACCGGAGGCTATACTCACGGTGAGCAGACGGACCTAGTATTGTGACCCGGACGTGACTTTCGACGAGTGGGTCAACCAGGGCATTGCTTCCCGCGTATACCCATGTAGATTCCCGCTCACCGCGACGGCCATTCGGGTGACCATCGCGGATCGCGCGCCGCACGCGAAACGGAGGCAGCATGCAGGCGAACGCCCAGACCGCCCAGGTCGACGACCTGACACTCATCGCGCTGCCCACCGCGGTGAACTGCGCGGATCTGTTCGTGCGCTTCACCCTCGGTGAGTGGCGTCTGCGCAACATGATCGGAGAGTGCTCGGCCGTCGCGTGCGCGCTGGTCGAAGCCGCCGTCGAGTCCGCGGACCCCAAGACCTCGCGCCTGATCACCCTGCGCCTGAGGCTCAGCGGTGACTACCTCGTGGTCGAACTGGAGGCGGCGCGGTTCATCATGCCGCCCACCTCGCCCGACCTGCGCACCGGCGAGCTCCAGCTCGCGGGGGGCGTCAAGCTCATCTGGTGCGAGCTGCAGCTGCCGACCGGCGTCAACGCCACGGCCGTGCCGCTGCCCCGCCGCGAGAAGCGCCGGTCCCCCGCCGCGGAGGCGCTCGGCGACGAGCCGGACGTCGATCCCGAGCTCATCCAGCGGATCCTCTTCGGCCTCGGCGGCTCGATGGGCGGCGGTCCCCGCTAGCCCTGCCCCTTTTCACGACAAAGGCGCGTCCAGCGGTGGACGCGCCTTTATCGTTGCGGCTCCGAGACGCCCGGCGGCTCATTTTCCGCGCAATGGTGATCGCGATCAGATGTTCTGGTTCGCGAAACCCTTGGTGGCGATCTTCGACAACATGCCCTGCCAGACCGACGCACTGCTGTGCGGGTCGCCCGTCACGCCCAGCGCGGACTTGAGGCCGTTGAACGCGGTGGTCGTCTTGGGCCCCCAGATGCCGTCGATCGTGAGGCCGGAGGCGCGGAAGTTGTTGCAGACGCCCTGGACGAACTTGGTGTCGGACTCGGAGTCCGTGGCGGCGCGGACCGGCATGCCGCCGAAGTCCGAGTGGATGTGGTCGGCGTGGTCGGCGTTGTACCAGCCGTCGAGCACGTACCGGAACCGGCGGCGGCACACGGCCTCCGTGGCGAGGTAGCGCTTGCGGACCGACGCCGTGCCCGAGGCGTGCGCCTGGTCGAGCGGCGAGATCGTGTTGCCGCCGGACCAGCGGACGTGGTCGAGGTCCATCGCGGTGCCCGCACCGTGCTGGCCCGCCTTGTCGACGTAGAAGCCGGCGGAGACGATGTAGCTGATCGAGCCGTAGCTCGACGACAGCGAGCGCAGGTCCCGGATCCAGGCCACGAGCGCGTTGTAGAACGCCTCGGTGGCCTGCCAGTTGCGCGCGGTGGTGTTGCCGCGGTTGGACCGCCAGTAGTAGACGGGCGTGCCGTCGATCTTCTGGAACGTCATCATCGCCAGCGCGCCGGCCTCGGCGGCCTTGATCTCCGCGTCGGTGTGCTGGTCGTCGATCTTCGGGTCGGCGCCGGCGAGGCCGGGCGCGACGGTGGCCAGCCCGGCGAGACCGGCGACGGCCGCCGCGCCCGTGACGAAGCCGCGCCTGGTGACGTTGTTCTCGAACACCCCAGTACTCCCTCTCGAGTCCGCCGGAGGAAGCCTGTCCCACCACCCGGCGCGAGGGAGTCTATGGATCGCGATGAACCCGGGGAATCGCGTCTGACCTGCGTTTTTCCGTTGTCTTTACCGCACGGACCCGAGCACCCGGATGAGGCTCTTCTCGGTGTCGTCGCCGAGTTTCTCGAGCGCCAGCTTCGCGACGGGGGCGCCGAGCTTCGCGAGCCCGGTGAACTCCAGGTGCGCGTGGTAGGCGATCCGGGTGGTGCCGGGCGCGGAGCCGGCGGTGATCGTGATGTCGTCGGTCGCGGTGGCGGTGCCGTTGCGGCCGACGAACCGCAGCCCGCCCGGGTCGTCGCGGGTCAGCTCGTAGACGAGCTCGGTCTTGCGGCCGAGGAACGTCGACACGTTCCGCCAGCGCGACCCGACCTCGACCGGTCCCTCGTCGAGGCGGTCGCACGACACCGTGCCCGGATCCCACTGCTCGGTGCGGGAGAAGTCGCGCAGGTACTCGGCGACGCCCTCGGGCGAGGCCGCGACGGTGAACGTGCGCTCGACGTCGACACCGGACAGCGGCGGCGCGTCGAACGAGCCGGGCGCGGAACGCAGCCGGTAGCCGTCGACGAGCCCGGCCTGGTCCGCGGCCCGGCGCGCGAGCCGCTCCAGCCGCTCGTCGTCGAAGCTGCGCAGCTCGCGCAGCGTCCGCCACAGTGCCGACTTGGCCTCGACGCCGACGCGCAGACCCTCCAGTTCGAGCACGTCGCTGAGCGGCGACCGGCCGAGCACCCGGCCGTTGAGCTTGAGCCTGCCCGCCTTCTCGGAGAGCCACCCGAGCGCGGCCTTGTGCGGGCGCGACTCGACGCCGACCTCGCGCATGAAGTCGAGGAGCTCCTTGCGGTCCGCCTCCAGGTCGTCGGCGAGCAGGCGCAGCTCGGGGTGCGTGCGGCTGACGCGGCGCGCGAGCTCGCTGATAGCCGTCGCCCCGGCCAGGTGGTCGTTGAGGTAGATGCCCAGCAGCTCGGTGTTCACGACCTGGGGTTACCCACCGGCGCTAGTCCCCAGTCCCCTTGGCGCGCACGGCCTCCAGGATGATCGGCTGTCCGCGGCGGCCGGTGGCGATGTTGAGGCCCCAGAGCGTCAGCACCGCGGCCCGGTTGCGCCAGCCGACGAGGAACGCGATGTGCACGGCGGCCCACGCGACCTTGCCGATCAGTCCCTTGAGGTGGAGCTTCTTGATGTCGGCGACGGCGTCGCCGGGCGAGATCGTCGCCATGGTCCCGAGGTCGAGGTACTTGAACGGCTTGTGCGTCCGGCCCTCGAGCCGTGCCCTGATCACCTTGGCGACGTGATGGCCCTCCTGGATGGCGGGTTCGGCGATGCCGGGCAGGTCGTCGAGGTTGACCATGTCGCCGATCGCGAAGACGTCCCGGGTGACGGAGCAGTCGGCCGGGTCGACGCGGATCTTGCCCTTGCGGTCGACCTCGGCGCCGGTCGCGTCGGCGAGCTTGCGCGACAGCGGCGACGCCTGCACCCCGGCCGCCCAGATGATGGTCCGCGCCTCGACCCGGTCACCGTCCTTGGTGGTGAGGCCCTGGTCGTCGATCGACTCGACCATGGCGCCGGTCATCACGGTGATGCCGAGCTGTTCGAGCTTCCTGCGGGTGTGGGCGCGCAGCGGTTCGGGGAACGGCGGCAGCACGTGCGGCACCGCGTCGAGCAGCGTGATCCGGATGTCGCGGGGGTCGATCTCGCGGAACTGGCCCTTGAGCGCCCGGCGCGCGAGGTCGGCGAGCTGCCCGACCAGTTCCACGCCCGTCGGCCCGGCACCGACCACCGCGAACGACAGCCACTGCTTCGGGTCGTCCGCCGCCACCGCCGACTCGAACGCCCGCAGCAGCCGCGACCGGAGGTTCACGGCCTGTTCGAGGGTCTTCATCGGCGGTGCCACCTCGGCCCACTCGTCGTGGCCGAAGTAGCTGTCCTGCGACCCGGCCGCCACGACCAGCGTGTCGTAGCCGACCCGGCGCGACGACCCGTCCGGCAGGTCGACGTGCACGGTCTTCGCCGCGGTGTCGAACCCGGTCACCTCGCCGAGCAGCACGCGGGCGTTGCGCTGCTTGCGCAGGATCGCCCGGAACGCGGGCGCGATGTCGCCCGTGGGCAGCAGCGCGGTCGCCACCTGGTAGAGCAGCGGCTGGAACAGGTGGTGGTTCGTGCGGTCGATGAGCGTGACCTCGACGTCCGCGCGCTTGAGCCCGCGCACGACGCCCAGCCCGCCGAAACCGCCGCCGACAACGACTACCCGGTGCTTGCCCATGCAGGTCGCATACCCACGAACCGGCGCAGGTATCCGGGACGGCGCCCGATCGTGGCCGGGCACACGACCACCCGGATGCCCCGCAAGTGCCTCCCACCTGCGGCATAACCCCGCAGGACGCGGGTACACCGCCGCCATGACCACCACGGCCGACCAGTCGCTCTGGCTCACCGCCCTGCCCGCGCGGCCCCGTCCCCCGCTGACCGGCGAGCACACCTTCGACGTGGCCGTCGTCGGCGGCGGCATCACCGGTCTCACGACCGCGCTGCTGCTCAAGCGCCGCGGGCTGGACGTGATCGTGCTGGAGGCCGCCCGCGTCGCGTCGGGCGTGTCCGGCAACAACACGGCCAAGGTGACCGCACTGCAGTCCACCGTGTACTCGCAGATCCGGCGCACCCACGGCCTCGCCGCCGCCACCGACTACGCCGGCGCGTCGCTGGCCGCGGTGGCCCGGGTCGCCGAGCTGGTCAGGTCCGAGGACATCGACTGCGACCTGCGCCGCGCCCCCGCCGTCACCTTCGCCTACACCGAGGAGGAGGTGCGCGACGTCGACCACGAGCTGATCGCCGCGCGCCAGGTCGGGCTGCCGGTGCGCAGCGGCACGGCGGAGCTCGACCTGCCGTTCGAGGTGCACGCGGCCGTCCGGCTCGACGACCAGATCGCACTGCACCCCGTGAAGTACCTGCAGGGCCTCGCGAACGCGGTCGACGGCGACGGCAGCCGGGTCTGCGAGGACAGCAGGGTGCTGGACGTGAAGGGCACCCGGCTGTCCACTCGCGACGGTGTCGTCAACGCCTCGCAGGTCGTCATCGCCACGCACTACCCGACGCTCGACCGCGGCCTGTACTTCCCGCGCCTCGAACTGACCCGCGCCTACTGCATCGCCGCCCGCGTCGCGAACCCCGCGCAAGCGCTCGCGATCAGCACCGGCAGCCCGTCGTGGTCCATCTCCGCGCACGGGGACCAGCTGATCCTCGCCGGCCAGAGCCACCCCACCGGCAAGACCGTCGTGGAGCCGTTCCGGCGGCTCGAGGACTTCGCCCGCGAGCACTGGCAGGTCGAGGAGGTCACGCACCGGTGGTCGGCGCAGGACCCGACGGCCTACGACCACCTGCCGATGATCGGCAGCTACACGCCGGGCAGCGACACCCTGTTCACCGCCACCGGCTACATGAAGTGGGGCCTGACCAGCGGCACGTTCGCGGCGTCGCTGCTCGCGGACCTGGTGACGGGCAAGCCGAACGACCTCGCCGACCGGTTCAGCCCGCACCGCGTGTCGCTCAAGTCGCTGCCGGAGCTCGTGAAGAAGAACGCCGAGGTCGCGGCGCAGATGGTCGGCGACCGCATCGCACCGGCCGACGCCACCTCCAGCGAGGACCTGCCGCCCGGCCAGGCGCACGTGATCCGCGACGGCCTGGGCAAGACCGGCGTCTACCGCGACGCCGAGGGCAAGCTGCACGGGGTGTCGCTGCGCTGCACGCACCTCGGCTGCCTGGTGCGCTTCAACGCCGCCGAGCACAGCTGGGACTGCCCGTGCCACGGCTCGCGCTTCGACGTGGACGGCGCGGTGCTCGAGGGCCCGGCGACGAAGCCGCTGCCCCGGAAGAAGCCGCGCTAGCGACGCGCCACCGCAAGTCCGGGC
>NZ_JBHXCW010000356.1:0-5969 GCF_042725365.1 Lentzea sp. NPDC060358
GTCACCGCGCTGTTGCGGGTGACAGGGCCGTGGCCGACCTGCGAGAACTTACTTCTTGAGCAGCTCGATCAGCGCGTCGACGTCCTTGGGCTCGAAGCCGCGGAACAGCGTCAGCGCCAGCTCGTAGTAGGAGCGGATCGGGCTCACGTACCACTTGCCGTCGACCTCGGTGGCGACGACGCCGACACCGGTCTTCATGACCGACCCGGCGACGCGGCCGATGATCTCGGCGGCCTCGGCGGGCATGTTCTTGCCGCCCTGCTGCTTGACGAGCTGCGTGATCTCGTCGGCGCAGAGCTTCTGCGTGCCCTGGCCGGGCACCTCGGCCGCGTAGCAGTCGCCGTCGCGGGAGATCGTGACGGTCTCGCCCTCGGCGGTGACCGACACCTTCTTGACCGTGACCTGCTTGCCGCCGGCGACGTCCTTGACGTCGGTCTCCAGCGCGTTCAGCTTGGCGCCGGTCTTGTCCATCCGGCCGGCCTGCTCGAGCAGCAGCGGGCCGAGGTCCTGCAGCACACCGGCCTCGTCCGGCGGCAGCAGCGTGATGACCTTCTTCAGGTCACCGTCGAGCGCGGCGTTGACCAGGTTCTTCGCGGCGTCCTCCGGCGAGCTCGCACCCTCGGGCGCGAAACCGGACTGCGGCCACTTCAGCTTCTCCTCCTCCAGGACCGCGTTGGCGATCGTGTAGAAGGCGCTCGGGTACCACTTGTCGCCGACCTTGATCGACGCGATGCCGATCGGCGTGCCGCGCTTCTTGACCTCGGCGGTGATGTCGACGGTCTCGGACTTCGACCCGGTCAGGTTGATGTCGTCGCCCAGCGCGTCGACGAGCTTGTCGGTGAGCGGGATCTTCGACGCGTCCGAGGTGATCGTGATCTTGCCCTCGACCAGCTTGTTGATGGTGAGGTGGTCGTTGATCTTCTCGGCGGCGGCCTCGTCGAACTTGATGTTCTCGCTCTTGAACTCGACGCCGGTGAGCTTGTTCGGGTCGGCCTCGGGCTTGAGGATCTCGAGCCGCTTCATCTCCTTGGTCATCGACTCCATGTAGTCCTTCGACAGCGCCGCCTCCGCGGGCGCCAGCGAGGCCATGATGCCGACGACGTCACCGCTGCCGAGCTGCTCGATCAGGTTCTTGGCCGCGACCTCCGGCGTGTCCTGGCCGGCGTTGGCCGCCGGGTCGGACTTCAGCACCGCGAAGTACGTGACGCCGCCGCCGATCAGCAGCAGCACCGCGACGACGGCCGTGACGACCAGGCCGGTGCGCTTCTTCTTCGGCGGCTCGCCGCCCATCGGCGCGTAGCCGTAGGGCTGCTGCTCGAAGCCCTGCTGCGGGAACCCCTGCTGGGGGAAGCCCTGCGGCCCGGTCTGCGGGAAGCCCTGCTGCGGGTAGCCGCCCTGCTGGGGCTGCTGCGGGAACCCCTGGGGCCCGGTCTGCGGGAAGCCGCCCTGCTGGGGCTGGCCGCCTGGCTGCTGCGGGTAGCCGCCCTGCTGGGGCTGCTGCCCGTACGGGTTGTTCTGCGGCTGCCACTGGCCGCCGCCGCCACCTGGGTAGCTCACGGGTTCCCTCCTGGAGTTCTCACTGCGCTGCGCCTGGACGAGGTGAGCACCGTGATCGCCCCCGCGATCGTCAGTACGGCACCGGCAAGGGTCGTGACCGGTCCAGCGGTGCTGATTCCGACCAATGAACCCTTGCTATCTCCTTGGACTGTGGCTAGTAGGGCCACGGTTCCACTGATCGTGCCAAAGAGAAGACCCGTGCACGCGGCAAACCGACTAAATCGGAACACGAAGAGGGCGACGACGATCATGGCGAGCGGCGTCAGACCCACCCAGACCGCCGTCACGACGGTGCCCGCCACCCCGTCCAGCCCGGCGAAACCACGGAGCGAGAGCACCTCGTAACTGTCCCTCGTGGTCGATCCGGATTTCAGCCACGGCAGGAAAGTCCCCGCGATCGACGTGACCAAGCCCACTGCCGCGATGGCGGCTCCCACAGCGCTGCGCACCCGTCTAGTGTGAACCGATGGTCTCCCAGGCGTGCGCGGCGGCTCGGGCGCTGGTCGCCTCGGCGCACCGGATCACGGTGCTCACGGGCGCGGGAGTCTCCACCGACTCGGGCATCCCGGACTTCCGCGGGCCCGACGGGCTGTGGGCCCGCGACGCCGACGCGGGCCGCGGCGCCTCCCTGGCCGCCTACCTCTCCGACCCCGAGGTCCGCAGGCTCGCCTGGCGGACCCGGCTGGACAGTCCCGTGTGGACCGCCCGGCCCAACGCCGCGCACAAGGCGCTGGTCGAGCTCGAACGGTCCGGGCGGCTGCGCACCGTCCTGACGCAGAACATCGACGGCCTGCACCAGAAGGCCGGGTCCGACCCGCACCGGGTGCTGGAGCTGCACGGAACGCTGCACGCCACCGTGTGCCTGCAGTGCGGTGCCACGGGCCCGATGCGCGAGGCGTTGAAGCGCGTCGCGGACGGCGACCCCGAACCGGACTGCCTGCGCTGCGGCGGAATCCTCAAGTCCGCCACGATCTCGTTCGGGCAGGAGCTCGACGGCGAGGTGCTGCGCCGCGCGCGCCTGGCCGCGCTGGACTGCGACGTGCTGCTCGTGGCCGGGACGTCGCTCTCCGTGCAACCCGCGGCGGGGCTGGTGCCGCTGGCGGCGAAGGCGGGCGCCCAGGTCGTCATCTGCAACGCCGAACCGACGCCGTACGACTCGGTGGCCGCCGTCGTCCTGCACGAACCCGTGGGCGAGGTGCTGCCCGACCTCAGCGCCGTTCCTCCATCCGGGGGAGGCCGGTTCTCGTCCTGGGGAGATCCGAGCACCTGGTCGTAGTGTCGTGACATGCGCGTACCGCTGATCACCACGGACTTCCTGGACCGGGCGTCGTTCGCGTTCCCGGCGACGACGGCGACCGTCGACGAACCGGACCAGCCGGCCGGGCCGGTCGGGACGACGACGTACGCGCAGATGGCGGACCGGGTGCGCGCGTGGCGGGCCGGGCTCGACGCCCTGGGCGTCGGCGAGGGCGAGCGCGTCGCCGTGGTCAGCCACAACTCGGCGCGGATGCTGGAGCTGCTGCACGCCGTGCCCGGCAGCGGGCGGATCTGCGTGCCGGTGAACTTCCGCCTGCGGCCCGACGAGGTGAAGTACATCGTCGAGCACAGCGGCGCGTCGGCGTTGTTCGTCGACCCCGAGCTGTCCCTGGACGACGTGACCGCGAAGCACCGCTTCACGCTGGGCGAGGAGTCCGAGTCGCTGCTGCGGTTCGATGTGGAGCCACGGCCGTGGAGCGCGCCGTCGGAGGACGCGACCGCGACGATCAACTACACGTCGGGCACCACCGCGCGGCCCAAGGGCGTGCAGCTGACGCACCGCAACATCTGGCTGAACGCCGTCACGTTCGCGATGCACACGCGTGCGTGGGAAGGCGACGTCTACATGCACGTGCTGCCGATGTTCCACTGCAACGGCTGGGGCATGCCGTTCGGTCTCACGGGCCTGGGCGTGCCGCAGGTGGTGCTGCGCAAGGTCGACGGTGCCGAGATCCTGCGCCGTGTGCGCGACCACGGCGTCACGCTCATGTGCGGCGCACCGGCCGTGTGGAACGCTGTGCTGGACGCCGCCGCGTCGTGGGACGGCGAGATCCCCGGCCGTGACACCGTGCGCATCGTCTGCGCCGGAGCGCCGCCGCCCTCGCGCACGATCCAGCGCGTGACCGAGGAACTGGGCTGGGAGTTCCTGCAGATCTACGGCCTGACCGAGACCGCGCCGCTGCTCACGTTCAACCGTGCCCGGCCGGGACCGTCCGGCGAGGAGAAGGCCCGGCTGCAGTCCCGCGCGGGCGCGCCGGCGCTGGGCGCGCAGCTGAGGATCTCCGAGACCGGTGAGGTGCTCGCGCGGTCCAACGTGGTCATGGAGGGCTACTGGGAGAACCCGGAGGCGACCGCCGACGCGATCGAGGACGGCTTCTTCCGCACCGGCGACGGCGGCCACTTCGACGACCAGGGCCACCTGACCATCTCCGACCGCAAGAAGGACGTGATCATCACCGGCGGCGAGAACGTCTCGTCGATCGAGGTCGAGGACTGCCTGTTCTCGCACCCGGCCGTCGCCGAGGTCGCGGTGATCGGCGTGCCCGACGAGAAGTGGGGCGAGACGATCAAGGCGCTCGTCGTGCGCTCCGGCGACGTCACCGAGGCCGAGCTGATCAAGCACTGCAAGGACAGGCTCGCCGGGTACAAGGCGCCGACGTCGGTCGAGTTCCGCGACGCGATCCCGCGCACGGCGACCGGAAAGATCCAGAAGTTCAAGCTCCGCGAGCCGTACTGGACGGGCCGGGAGCGCGGCGTCAACTAGTTCCCACGGTGGTGCGCAGGGCGCGGACGGCCTGCTGCAAGAGATCGCGCAGGGTCCGGGTCTCGCCCGGTCGCGTCCACGTCCGCAACGCCGTCTGCTGCGCGAGCATCGCAGCGGCGGCGGTGATGAACGCGCTCTCGGGATCGCACCCCCGTGAGTGCAGGGCGTCCGCGATGGCCTCGGTGAGAGCCGCGTTCTTGCCGAGCTCGCGCTCCAGCAGCTCCTGGTTGGCCGCGATGACGGAGTAACGGCGCTTCGCCGTGTCACGGCGTACTTCGAGCATCTCGTCGGCGACGACCCCCATCGCGCGCACGACGGCGTCGAGCGCCGGCAGGTCGTCCGAACCCGCGCCGATCTCGGTGACGATCGCCCGCTGCAGGTCCGCGCCCATCCGGAACAGCACCTCGCGCTTGTCGGCGAAGTGGTTGAAGAACGTCCGCTGGGTGAGCCCGGCCCTGGCCGCGATCTCGGCGATCGTCGTGCGCTCGAACCCCTGCTCGCCGAAGAGCTCCAGCGCGGCGGTCTCGAGGCGCTCGGCGGCGTCCGGCTTCCATCGCGGCATGCCGTGAGCCTAGCGATTGCACGATGTGCAGTCACTGGTGCTACGGTGATTGCACAAGCTGAAATCACTTGGGAGGTCCGTCATGGCCACCGTGTCGATCGTCCGGCCCGGCGAGGGCGAGCTCATCGGGAGCGGCCCGTCGCAGATCCGCATCCTGGAGGACGGGAGCAACACCGAGCACCGCCTGGGGATCGGCGAGGTCGTCATCCCGCCGCACACCCCCGGCCCGCCGCAGCACCGCCACGCGCAGCACGACGAGGGCTTCTACGTGCTGTCGGGCACCGTGCGGTTCACCATCGGCACCGACGACCACGAGGTCGGCGCCGGCACGTGGGTCACCGTGCCGCCGGGCGCGCCGCACACGTTCGCGAACCCCGGCGACGTGCCGGCGGTCATGCTGACCACGTTCACGCCCGACCTGTACGTGCAGTACTTCCGCGACCTCAAGGCCATGGTCGAGTCGGGGCAGCCGATGACCCGCGAGACGATGGCGCCGATCTGGCGGAACTACGCCACCGAGCCGTCGGCCGAGTTCGCGCCCTGAGGACGGGCCGGCGTTGCTCCACTCCGGCGACATGCGGACTTCGATCGTCCCAAAAGGACCACCGTCCGTGTTCCACTGTGACACGAGTGGTTGACGGTGCGTGAGTTCCGGATGCGCCGGGTGAGTCTCATTGGTCTAATTCGGGCGGAGGTGATGCTCAGTGTTGACACGACTCTCCGCCGTGGTGGCGTTGGCGGCCCTCGTCCTCACGGGGACCGCCCGCGCCGTGCCGCCGCCTCCGCCGAACCCGAGCGACTCGGAGATCTCGGCGTCGCGTGCGGAGGCGGACGCGAAGGCGGCCCGCGTCGGGGAACTGACCGGGCGCCTGACGCAGGCGGAGTCGCGGCTGCAGGAGCTGCTCGACGACGTCTCCTACAAGCGCGAGCTCGCCAACAAGGCCCGCGTCGACCTGGAGACGGCGATCTCGGAGGCTGAAACCGCCCGGCGCGAGGCCTCCGCCGCCCGCGTGCAGGCCGACGCCGCAACCGCGGCCGTCGAGCAGAGCC
>NZ_JBHXCW010000357.1:0-5939 GCF_042725365.1 Lentzea sp. NPDC060358
GCGCGAGGCCGCGGAGTCGTTGCCGCGGCGCCGGCCGCTCGTCACCGACGACCCGGCGGAGTTCGCCCGCCTCACCCGCAAGGCGCTGAGCCACTACGGCGACCTCGGGAAGCTCGTCGCGAGCCCGTTGATCGCCCTCACCGCCGACGGCCCGCCACTGGACCGGGCCGCCCGGTTGAAAAGCCTGCTGCTGGCGAGCATCCGGCGGCTGAAGCCCGCGGACGGCGATTTCGGCACGAGTGACGAATGGCGTCATTACAACGCGCTGTACTTCTACTACGTCAAGGGAATCCGCCCGTATTCGGTGCGGACCAAACGCGAGGACCTCGACGCGGAAGACCGCCGGGCGTTGCAGTGGTTCGTCACGCAGGTGCCGGAGCGGACCCTGCACAACTGGCAGAACGCCGCCGCGCGCCTGGTCGCGGCCGACCTGATGGCAGGAGTTGGCAGCGTGTGACGTGGTTCTGGCAGCGCCGGCCGGGCGATCGTCGGGCCATGCTGAAATTCGCTTTGAAACTCGACGGCATCGCTTCCTCCGCCCTCGGTCTGCTAACCCTCCTGGTGCGCCCGGAGATCGGAATCCCGGTGGGCTGGCAGATCGGGCTCGGCTCGTTCTGCGTGCTCTACGGGCTGGGTGTCTTCTTCCTCGGCACCCGCACCGTTCCGGACCGCCGCGTCGTGCTGCTGGTGGTCGTCGGCAACGTCGTGTGGGCGCTGGACAGCGTTCTCACCGCGGAGCTGAGGTGGTTTCCGCTGACCGGTCCCGGCGTCGCCCTCGTGCTCGCCCAGGGGCTCGCCGTGCTCGGGTTCGCGGTGCTGCAGGCCGCCGGCCTCAGGAGCGCAGGGTCCGCGAGCGACCCCGGAACTCGGCCACGACCTCGCTCCCACGCCTGACCGTGATGTCGTAGATCCCGCTGCGGCCGAACCGGGTCCGTTCCACCGCCTCCGCCACCAGCTCGTCGCCCTCGTGCACGGGCCGGATGAAGTCGATCTCGGCCGTGGCGGCGACGGTGACGGACCCGGCCCGGTTGCAGGCGCAGGCGAACGCCGTGTCCGCGAGCAGGAAGAGGTACCCGCCGTGCGCGATGCCGTGGCCGTTGATCATGTTCTCGGCGACCACCATCCGCACCAGCGCGTACCCGTCGCGCAGGTCGACCGGCGTGATGCCGAGGGCGGAGGAGGCCTTGTCGGCGGCGAGCATCTCAGCAGGACCATTCATTCGTGGCAGCGTAATCACCCTGGCGGTGGTGTCACGCAGCGTTCACGCGGACTTACTGTCCGAATGCATGATCGCTCAACATCGGAGGTGGTCACCATGGGTGGTTGTTCGTGCTGCGGTGGGTGCACGGGTCCGGGCTGCGGATGCTGCAGCTCCTGCTGAGCGCCCTGACGCACTGAGGAAGGCCGGTGCGGAGCCCGCACCGGCCTTCGCTCCGCAGGGTGTGAATCAGCCCGTGTAGGCCTTGAACAGGTTCGTGAACTCCCAGGTGGACTGCGAGATTCCGCTGCACGTGGGCGAGACGCCGCCGCCGGGGCAGCCCTTGTCACGGCCGGCGGACCAGAACGCGACCCGTCCGACGTGGTTGGTCTTCGCGTAGTCGAGGACCTTGCGCGCGTCGTCCTGAGTCGTCGTCGGGCCCGTGTCGTTGCGTCCGATCATCGGCGTGAGACCGAGCAACGCCTTCAGTTGCGCGTCGGACTTCGACGGCCAGATGCCGCGCATCTGCCCGAGGGTGGCGTTGGCCGCGTTGACCATCGCGTCGCCCCAGTTGCCCGTGTAGCCGAAGTTCATCAGCATCGGGTTCACCAGCACGGTGACGCCCTTGGCGGCTGCGTCCTTCAGCACGTCCACCGAGTACGGGTCCATGCCGTAGTCCTGGCCCTGGATGCGCATCGTGTAGCTGACGGTGGTGCCGCGGGTGTCCTGCAGCTTCTTCAGCGCCGTGTTCACGACGCCCTGCGGGATCGTCGCCTCCACGTCCACGTCGATGCTGTTGGAGCCCACGGCGTCCAGCACCTTCACGTAGGCGTTGTAGAGGGCGTCGGCGGTGGAGCAGACGTGCTCGAGGTACGGGCCCATCGCGCCGCCGGTCGCGACGATCACGCTGCCGCCCTGGGCCTTCAGCGCCTTGGTGTCGTTCACGATCCGGCTGTCGGTCAGCGGGACCGTGCCGCCCCAGGCGGGGTCGCAGCCGGCCGACGAGCCCAGCGCGAACGCGAGCGTGAAGTGCTTCTGGCCGGTCGCGTTGGCCACGTCGACCAGTGACGGCGTCGGCATCGTGATGTCGATGTACGGCGCGACGCGCGCGCTGCCGGGTGTGGGCGGCACGTCGGACGTCGTGGTGGTGGGACCGGTGGTCGTCGTGGTCGTCGTCGTGGTGGTGGGGTTGGTGCCACCGCCGCACGGGACGCCGTTGAGCTTGCAGTTCGTCGGCAGGGCCGAGCCGCTCACCAGGAAACCGAAGCTCGTGGAGGCGCCCGCGCCCACGGTGCCGTTGTACTCGCGGTTCGTGAACGTGTGGTGGTTGCCGCTGCTGGTCAGCGTGGCGTCCCAGTAGGAGCCCACGGTGCCGGCGAGGTCGAACTCGAGCTTCCAGCCGGCCAGCGCGGTGGCGCCCGCGGTGATCGTGGCCTTGCCCTGGTAGCCGGAGCCCCAGGAGGAGTCCTGGCTGATCACCGCCGACTCACCGGCCGCGGAGGCGGTGGGGGCGAGCGCGACGAGACCGGCCACGAGTGCGGCAGCGGCCCCGGCGCAGAGGAGGGCGGAGCGGTTCATGGAGGGGTCCTTCCGGCAGGGAGAGGAAGGGAGCGGTGTGGGAACGCGGGGCGCGTCGCGTTCCCACACCACGTCTGTCGGGTGCTCGGACTGTCAGCACCTGCTCAGTCACGGTAAGTGGCCTAGACCACAGCGTCAATGGGTCTAGACCTCTTCTGTCTGCCGGACAGTGGAACAATTCGGCGGTGCGTGGAGCAACTGGAATCGGATCGCTGCCCGGAACCGACATCGACGAGGCGGCGAGAGTCATCGTCGGCGAGCTGCCGGAACTGCCGCACGTCCCGGAGCTGCCTGCGCGGGGAGTGGGCGCGGACATGGTCGGCCGCACCGCCGGCCTGCTCGTCGACCTCGCGATCGAGGTCGTCACGTCCGGGTACCGGGTGAACCCGCGGCCCGGCCGCGACCACCGGCGTGCCGTCGACCTGCTGCGCGGCGACCTGGACGCGTTCGACGAGGCGTTGGAACGCGCGGGCGCGCAGCCGTCGGTGGTGAAGGTGCAGGCAGTCGGGCCGTGGACCTTGATGTCGAACATCGAGCTGATGCGCGGCCATCGCGTGCTCACCGACCGCGGCGCCGTGAAGGAGTTCTCGGAGTCGCTGGCCGAGGGTCTGCGGCAGCACGCCGCCGAGGTCGCCAAGCGCACCGGGGCGAAGGTCGTCGTGCAGCTCGACGAACCGGGCCTGCCCGCCGTGCTGCAGGGCCTGCTCCCGACGCCGTCGAAGCTCGGCACCGTGCCCGCCGTGCCCGGCCCGGACGCCCGCGCCGTGCTGGCAACCGTGATCGAGGCCCTGGGCGACCACGAGGTGCTC
Source organism: Lentzea sp. NPDC060358 (assembly GCF_042725365.1). Classification (NCBI taxonomy): domain Bacteria; kingdom Bacillati; phylum Actinomycetota; class Actinomycetes; order Pseudonocardiales; family Pseudonocardiaceae; genus Lentzea; species Lentzea sp. NPDC060358. The sequence continues at coordinate 3,586 of NZ_JBHXCW010000357.1, forward strand.
GTGCACTGCTGCGCGCCGCAGCCGCCGCTGACGCTGCTGCGCGAGGCCGGGGCGAGCGCGATCTCGTTCGACGCGACGTTGATCAAGGGGGCGGAGGCGCTCGACGAGATCGGCGAGACCTGGGAGGCGGGCACGACGCTCGCGCTGGGCCTGGTCCCGAGCCTCGACCCCGGCGCGCCCGTGACGCTCAAGGACGTGGGGCAGCGGGCGTTCACGCTGACCGACCGGCTGGGCTTCCCGCGGTCGATCCTCTCCGAGAAGGCACTGCCCACCCCCACCTGCGGCCTGGCCGGCGCGACGTCGGCGTGGGTCAAGCGCGCGCTCTCGCTGACCCGCGACCTGTCCTCCGCGTTCGCGGAGCCGCCCGAGGGCTGGTGATGTCCGGTTCGGGCGGATACCCTGCTGCGCACTATTAGGAAACTTTCTTAACCGATGGCTCGAGGTCGGGGCCGGGACCGGGAGTTCCTCTCATGCGCATCAGACGTGCGGCGCTCGCCGCCGCAGTGCTCACCGGCGTCGTCGCGGCGCCCGCCCAGGCCGCACCGGCCGCGCACGTCCGGCTCGACCAGGTCGGGTTTGGCAACTCCGAGGCGAAGCACGCGTACGTCCTCGGCGGCGCCGCGAACGCCCGGTTCGCGGTCGTCGACGGCCGCGGCCGGACCGTGCTGACCGGCAGGACCGGCGCGTCGACGGGCGCGTGGAGCGAGAAGTTCCCCGCGGTGCACCCGATCGACTTCTCGCCGGTGAAGGCCTCCGGCACGTACCGGATCAAGGTCGGCGCGGCCGTGTCGCCGGCGTTCCGGATCGACTCGCCGCGCGCGCTGTTCGCGCCGGTCGCGCACAACACCGTCGAGTTCTTCCAGGCGCAGCGCGATGGCGCGGACGTGGTCCCGGGCAGGCTGAACCGCAAGCCCGCGCACCTCACCGACCGGTCCGCGATGGTCTACGAGGCACCGGTGTTCGCGGGCGAGGGCGGCGACGAGATCGCCGCGCCGCTGCAGCCGACCGGGACGCGGGTCGACCTCGAGGGCGGCTGGTTCGACGCGGGCGACTTCGTGAAGTTCACGCACGCGTCGTCGTACTCGACGGCGTCGATGCTGCTGGCGTTGCGCACCAAGCACGACGCCGCGTTGTACGAAGAGGCCAAGTTCGGCCTGAAGTGGCTCGACAAGGCGTGGGACGAGAAGACCGGCGTCCTGTACGCCCAGGTCGGCATCGGCACGGGGTCCGAGGAGTTCGGCTTCGTCGGCGACCACGACGTGTGGCGCCTGCCGGAGGCCGACGACCAGCTCGACGTGCGGCCGGGCGACAGCGAGTACTACATCAAGCACCGGCCCGTCTTCCGCGCCAACTCCGCCGGCGAGAAGATCAGCCCGAACCTGGCCGGCCGGGTCGCGGGCTCGTTCGCCCTGGCCGCGCAGATCGAGTCCACGCGCGACCCGCGTCTCGCCCGGTCGTACCTGGACAAGGCGGCGTCGCTGTTCGCCCTGGCCAAGACCTCGGACGTCGGCGAGCTCGTGACGGCGTTCCCGCACGCCTACTACCCCGAGGAGTCGTGGACCGACGACCTGGAGTTCGGCGCGACGCAGCTCGCGCTGGCCGCCAAGTCGTTGAACGACAAGCGCTACGAGTCCTTCGCCCGCGCCGCGGCGCACTGGGCGGCCGAGTTCCTGGCCACCGGCGACCCCGACACGTTGAACGTCTACAACATCTCCGCGCTGGGCCACGCCGACCTCGCGCCGTTGCTGAGGAAGGGCGTGCCCGGCGCCGAGGTGACCGAGCAGCAGGTCGTGGCCGACGTCGAACGGCAGCTGCGCAAGGGCGTCGAGGCCGCCCAGTCGTCGCCGTTCCGCACCGCCGCCGACGTCGGGACCTGGGACGTCGGCTCCCGCACGTTCGGCTACATCACCACGGCCGCGCTGCACCGGAAGCTCACCGGCTCGCAGCGGTACGCGACCTTCGGCACCCAGCAGCGCGGCTTCGCGCTCGGCACGAACGCGTGGGGCACGTCGCTGATCGTCGGCGTCGGCACGAAGTTCCCGCAGTGCCCCCACCACCAGGCGGCGAACCTGTCCGGTTCGTCGTCCGGCGGCGCGAAGGTGCTGGTCGGCGCGGTGATCAACGGCCCGAACGACGCCTCGCTGTTCGGCGACCTCGGCGAGATGCCCGCGGGGTCGGTGGACTGCACCAAGCCCTACACGCGCCAGTTCGACTCGGCGAGGTCCGTGTTCGCCGACGACCTGCGCTCGTGGCCGAGCTCCGAACCGGCCATCGACTTCACGGCGACGGGCGTGCTGGGCTTCTCGCTGATCGCGCACTCCTGAGCCGGGGCCGGCGCGAGTCCACTCCGGACT
>NZ_JBHXCW010000358.1:0-5890 GCF_042725365.1 Lentzea sp. NPDC060358
GGCCCCAGGGAGAGTGGGAGCCGCATCACCGCCGTCGGAGGGCCCACCCAGTGAGCCGTGCTCCTCGCCGACGGGGCTTCCGCACGCCCGTCGACAAGGGACGATGTCGAGTTCTCTCCGTTTACGCTATGTGGTCTAGACCAGGAAAGTCAATAGTGCAAGAAGAGCACTCCGCACCGGGATGTTTCAGGCTTGTTCCAGCGGAGCTACGGCAAAGCCCGCAGAGAACCTCTGACACCAGATGACAACACTCCGAATGGAGGAAACATCGACTCCGGACGGAATCTCGTACACCTGGTCACCCCGGTTGCCCTTCAACTTGCCGAGGCTCGTGAAACGGTCGCCGAACGTTTTCTCCGGCGAGCTCGACGCGTGCGGCGAGAGGTAAACGTACAGGTCAGGACCATCACTGGTGTTCAAGCCGGCGAACTGCACCGAATGCCCGCCACCGGGTAACCGGATCAGGCTCGCCTTACCGGTGGTCGCGTGTTCGAGCGACCGCCACTCCCCCGCCGCCACCTCCTTCGGCGTTTCCACGACGGGCACCGGCGAACTCGAAGTAGTTGACTGAGTGGTCAACTGAGTAGTCGATCCAGTGGCCACCGGCGGCACGAGCAGAGCCTCGTTCGTTTCGCGAACGGTGAGCAGCCGCCAGGGCTGGAAGAGGTAGAGACCGACCCCCAGCGCGACGACCAGGAAAACTGAGGCGGGAATCAGGAATCGACGACTGCGCATACCGAAAATACTGGCCCAAACCGGACCGAAAAGAGCTTACGGAGTTGTTAGGGCCCCTACGTCTGCTGACCGCTCCGTCGCCGTTCACCTGCACGGGTGACGCTCCGACGTGGCACCCGACCACAACAGCGCTGGTGACAGGCCTTCCCGGCACCGCCCCGCAGCACCTCCCAGTGACGGCGATCACTCAACCACCCGCGCAGGGGCGCCGATAAGGCTTCAGGGCGAGCGTTCTCCGGCGCCGGTTCAACCCAGTAGCCTGCCCGGAGGCGTGATCGCCCGACTTCACCCCGTGAGCATCTGAGGAGGACTGCTGTGCGCGCACTGTGGGCAGCAGGTGGTTTCGCCGTGCTCGGGTCGGCACTGCTGGGCGTGCTGGTGGGCATGGCGTTCCACGGCGCGAGCCCCGAGGACCCGCAGAGCAGACCCCCGGCCTCCACCTGGGTCAGATCCACGACCAGCACCCAGCCGAGCACACCGGCGACCTCCACCCCCGCCAGCAGCACAACTCCGAGCGCGCCCGCCACCCCGGACAGCCCGGCGCCCAAGCCGAAGACGACCACCCCACCCCCGGCGGCGACGAACGAGACCCCACCCCCGGCAGCCCCTCCAGCGGCAACGACGACGACCACCCCGCCGTCCGACTGGTCGTGCAGCCCCCTGAACCCGCTCCCGCCACCCGCGTGCCGCGACCGGGGCACCGGCGAGTAGCCCCCTGACGGGCGCCGCGCAGGCTCGCGCAGGGGTCCCCTCGGGCTTCGGGTCCCCCGCGACCCAACCTAGCGACGAGGTCTGACAGAACAGTCGATCTTGGCGCCGCAGACACGACGTGAGCCTCCAGGCGACGCGAGCCGCCGCGTGACGCGAGCTGCCAGGGATCACGAGCCGTCGCACGACACGAGCCGCAAGGCGACACGAGTCGCCGCACGACACGAACTGCCAGGGACATGAGCCGTCAAGCGATGGGAAGCCCAGGCGAGCCGTCCGCGACACACCGGACAGCCGAGCCACCCCACGCGAGCGAAGCCGAAGGCAGCGATCACCGAACGCGAAGGCGAAGCCGAGCCCCCGAGGTGCGAAGCCGAAGGCGAGCCCAAGCGAAGGCGAAGCCGAGCAGTCCCGAGCACAGCGAGGCGCGGTGGTGGCTCCCCCGTCTAGCGCGACTCAGCACTCGCTGCATGCGAGGAGGGGTGTCAACTCGACACGCTTTTCGTCGAGTTGACACCCCTCCTCGCGTGTGGCCAGCTCCTGGTGCGGCTTGTGATGGGGCACCCACCGCAACGCAACCACCTACGCAACCGCCGGCCGCCCAACGAAACAGGCGTGCCATCAACCCGCCGAGGGCGCGGTGCCCCCGATCAGATTGCCGGGGGTTCGGGGGCAGAGCCCCTGAGGGAAAGCACGCAACGCAAGCCGGCCGCCCGCAAGGTGACCACCCGCCCGGCCGCATCAGCCCGGTAGCAACCCGCCCGGTGACCACCCGCCCGGCCTCATCCGCCCGGTGACCACGCGCCCCGCAACACCCGCACAACGACCACCCGTCCGGTCGCACAAGTCCCACGATCCGGTCCCCTGGTTCCATCCCGACCAAAAGTGTGGCTACTCTGTCGGACGTGTGGCGTTCCCTCCTGCTTCGCTGCCGTGACGGGGTCTGATCAGACCGGCCCCCCGTCGCGGGCTTCAGCGTTGCCGCCGGTCGTCTTCCACAACGACCCGCAGGAGCACAGAGCATGACCTCCTCCGACGCCTACACCTCGGGCACCAGCCGGATCCGCAAGCCGTCCCGCCCGGCCCCGGACGGCCAGCCGAACTGGAACACCCAGCTGGGCAGCAGCATGCCGTTCCACCGCTACCGCCCGTTCCACGAGGTGGTCGAGACCATCGACCTCCCGGACCGCACGTGGCCGACGAAGACGGCGACCAAGGCGCCGGCGTGGTGCGCGGTGGACCTGCGGGACGGCAACCAGGCGCTGATCGACCCGATGTCGCCCGCGCGCAAGCGGAAGATGTTCGACCTGCTGGTGCGCATGGGCTTCAAGGAGATCGAGGTCGGGTTCCCGGCCGCGTCCCAGACCGACTTCGACTTCGTCCGCGAGATCATCGAGGACGGCGCGGTCCCGGACGACGTGACGATCCAGGTCCTGACGCAGTGCCGTGAGGAGCTGATCTCGCGGACGTTCGAGTCGCTGCGCGGCGCGAACAAGGCGATCGTCCACTTCTACAACTCGACGTCGATCCTGCAGCGCCGCGTCGTCTTCCGCTCCGACCGCGACGGCATCAAGAAGATCGCCACGGACGCCGCGAAGTTCGCCAAGGAGCAGGAGAAGGACTACCCGGAGACCGACTTCCGCTACGAGTACTCCCCCGAGTCCTACACGGGCACGGAGCTCACGTACGCGCTGGAGGTCTGCAACGCGGTCACGGAGATCATCCGGCCGACGCCCGAGAAGCCGCTGATCATCAACCTGCCGGCCACCGTCGAGATGACCACGCCGAACGTCTACGCCGACTCGATCGAGTGGATGTCGCGCAACCTCGCGCAGCGCGACTCGATCATCCTGAGCCTGCACCCGCACAACGACCGCGGCACGGGTGTCGCCGCCGCCGAGCTGGGTTACCTGGCCGGCGCGGACCGCATCGAGGGCTGCCTGTTCGGCAACGGCGAGCGCACCGGCAACGTCTGCCTGGTCACGCTGGCCATGAACATGTTCAGCCAGGGCATCGACCCGCAGATCGACTTCAGCGACATCGACGAGGTCCGCCGCACGGTCGAGTACTGCAACCAGCTGCCGGTGCCCGAGCGCCACCCCTACGGCGGCGACCTGGTCTTCACCGCGTTCTCCGGCTCCCACCAGGACGCGATCAAGAAGGGCTTCGAGGCCCTCGAGGAAGACGCCAAGGACGCGGGCCAACACGTCGACGACTTCCCGTGGGAGGTCCCGTACCTGCCGATCGACCCGAAGGACGTCGGCCGCAACTACGAGGCCGTCATCCGGGTCAACTCGCAGTCCGGCAAGGGCGGCGTCGCGTACCTGATGAAGCAGGAGCACCACCTGGACCTGCCGCGGCGCCTGCAGATCGAGTTCTCGCGGGTGATCCAGGAGGTCACCGACACGCAGGGCGGCGAGATCAACCCGAAGGAGATGTGGGACGCCTTCGCGGAGGAGTACCTGCACGGCCGGGTGCCGCTGTACCTGCTGAAGCACCGGGCGACGTCGGACGGCAGCGGCCGCGAGGAGATCACCGCGACGCTGCTGATCGACGGCGACCAGCAGGAGATCACGGGTTCGGGCAACGGCCCGATCGCCGCGTTCGTCGACGCGCTCGCGTCCATCGGCTACGACGTGCGGGTGCTGGACTACGCCGAGCACGCGCTCTCCGCCGGTGACGACGCCCGCGCCGCCGCCTACGTCGAGTGCGCCGTGGGCGACCGCGTGCTGTGGGGCGTGGGCATCGACTCGAGCACGGTCGCGGCGTCGTTCCGCGCGATCGTCTCGGCGATCAACCGCGCCAACCGCTAGCGAGCCCGTCGGGAGGGCGCGTCACGGCACCGGTTGCCGCGGCGCGCCCTTTCCCGTTCGGGCACAACCGGACGCTCCCGCCGGGCGGGACGAGACGTAACGCGATCACGGTCGCGGGCGACAGCCTGATCGCTCGGGCGCACCTGCCCGGTGTGCGCGAATCGACGAAAGGCGGCTCGGTGTCCGAAGACCCTCACGCTGTTCCCTCCCCGGATCCGCAGGGCCCGTTCGCGCCCTACATCTCCAGGAGAACCGGTCCGGGCACGGGACCGGACTGGGCGCGGATGTGGCCGTCGGAGTCGTTGCGCCGGATCCGCGCCTCGGCCTCCGTGGAGGACGCGGGCGTGCAGGCGACGACCGAAGCGGTGATCCTGCTCCACTCGGTCCGCCGGCTGCTGATGTGGAACCTGGTTCTCCTGCCGTCGTTCGCGGCGGCCTCGCTGATCGCGCTGCTGATCGCCGTCATGATCTGACGATCCGGCGTGCATCCTGTGGTTGCGCTGAAGAAACACCCTGGCCGGGATTGTTCACCTCGGTCACGTACGTTCACCGGTCATGAGCGCCACAGCCAGCCTCGTCGTGCTGTTCCTGGTCGCCGTCGTGCCGCTGGCACCGACGGAGGCGGTGCTCATCGGCGCCGGAGTCCTGGCCGCGTCCGGTGAGGTTCCGCTGTACCTCGTGGTGCTCGTCGCCGCCGTCGGCTGCCTGCTCAGCGACATGGTCAACTTCACCGCGGGCAGGCGGATGGGTATGAGGGCGCTCGACAAGGTCAACAGGAACGCCAAGGCGCGGGCCATGGTCGTGTGGACCGCCGACCAGCTCGCGTCCAAGGGCGAGACGATCCTCATCGCGGCGCGGTTCCTGCCGGCCGGCGGCATCGTCGGCGCGTTGCTGGCGGGGGCGTTGAAGTGGCCCCTCAGGAGGTTCGTGCCGGTGGCGGCGATCGGGTCGGCGCTGTGGAGCCTCTACCCCGCGGCCGTCGGGTACATCGGCGGTCAGATCGTCGACGAGGCCTGGCTCGCGATGCTGTTGTCGTTCGGCGTGGCCACGCTCATCTCCATCCCGGTCGGCATGGCCATCCGGGCGCGCAACGCCAGCCGCACCCTCTCGTACGCCGAGGCGTCGTCGTAGAGGACGGCGAACCGGTCGGCCGCGGTCAGCAGGGCGTCCACCTCGAACGCCAGCTGCGCGTCGCCGCACAGGCGTTCCAGCAGGGAGAACCAGCGCAGGGTGAAGAGCATCAGCGCGTCGCGCACGCGGCCGGAGCGGGCCGCGAACTCCGAGCGCGTCACGACGAAGAAGCAGCCGCCGGGGAACACGCGGCGCTTCGAGTAGTCGAGCCAGCGGTCGGCCAGGTCGAGGACGGAGCCGCCGGCGACCACGACCTCGCGGGCGAAGATCTCCGCCGCCGCGTGCACCGTCGAGATCTGCAGCTCCTCCTTCGCGCCGAAGTGCGAGAAGACGCCGCTCTTGCTCATGCCGAGCTCGACCGCGAGCCGTCCGATCGTGACGCCCTCCAGGCCGTCGACCGAGGCGATCTCCGCGGCTCTCAACAGGATCGAGCCCCGACTGTCCATGCGGCCCAGCGCACCAGACGACCCTGGAGAAACGGCCGGGGCCACCTCGAAACGAGG
>NZ_JBHXCW010000359.1:0-5835 GCF_042725365.1 Lentzea sp. NPDC060358
GAGTCGGGGGCCGCGCGCCACGGCGTCAGGCGAACTCGGGATGCGCCTCCGGGTGCGCGTCCCACCACCTCCGGTACTCCGGGTTCCGGTCCAGCACCGACCGGTAGGCGTCAGCGGCACACGCGAACACCTCGTGCGCCCGCCCGGCCACCGGGGAATCCCGCCGGGTGGCCACGAAGACGTCGGTCATCAGCGGCATCCCGCGCAGCCGCCGGATCACGATGCCGTCCCCGCTCCGGGACGGCGCGGCGGCGAACGAGACGCACCCCGAGGCGACCAGCCCGCGGGCCATGCTCGCCTCCCCGGTGTGGTGGGTCAGCCGGGGCACGAACCCGGCGTCGGCGCACACCTGGAACATCTGCGTGCGGGACCCGATCTGCGGCTTGGGCTTCGTGACCCAGTCGCGGTCGGCCAGCTGCGCCAGCTCGATCTCGTCGTGGCAGGCCAACGGATCCGACTCCGACAACGCCACGAACGCGGGCTCGGTCACGAGCTTGCGCAGCTCGATCCCCGCCAGGTCGCGGGCGTGCATGCCGTCGAAGAACTCGAACAGCGCGACGTGCACCTGCCCGGCCTCCAGCATGTCCACGATCTCCGCGGACGACGGCCGCACCTCGGCCCGCACGTCGGCGTTGAGGCCCCGCAGGCCCTCGACGAGGGTGGCGAAGTACAGGATCGGGATGCACCCGAAGAACACCGGCCCGCGGCGGTCGGACGCGCGGGTGGTGCTCAGCAGCTGGGCCATCTCGTCGAGCACCAGCCGGGCCGTGCCCAGCACCCGGCGGCCCAGGTCCGTTGGGACGCAACCGTTGCGCGTCCGGTCGAAGAGCTGGCCGCCGAGGAGTCTCTCGACGGTGCGCAGCTGGGCGGAGAGGGCCGGCTGCGTCAGTCCGAGCCGGGTCGCGGCCCTGGTCACGCTGCCCTCCTCGGCGATCGTGCGTACCGCACGGAGGTGGCGGAGCTCCAGCTCGGGCATAAAGACCTTCTATCCCCGTTCTGAATGCGCCGCCACCCTTCGATCGGGGCATAGTGACTTCCACCGGTCCACCGGCCCGGCGCTCGCGGCAGTGCCAACGGGTCCGGCGCGGGAGGGAGTGCACCCCTCGGTCCGACGTCGCTGCCGTGCACCCTGCGCTCCACGGCAGCGGCGCCGGACCCCCGCCAGGGCGCGAGAACCGTGGTGCCGGACCGAGTCAGGGGAGGACGACGGCGGCGCCGGTCACGCGCACGCGCCGGTCGTCCCGCGTCGCGTCGACCTCGAGGCGCGACGGCCTGCCCATGTCCTCGCCCTGGCTGATGACGAACCGCTGCGGTCCTTCGAGGTCGCGCAGGTAGCCGCCGAACGCCGCGGCCGCGGCACCCGTCGCCGCGTCCTCCACCACGCCGCCGACCGGGAACGGGTCGCGGGCGTGCACGAGGTCCGCGGACTCGCGCCAGAACAGGTGCACCGTCGTCAGGTCGTGCGCCAGCATCAGGTCGCGCAACGCGTCGAAGTCGTAGTCGAGCTCGCGCAGCTGCTGCCGGTCGCGCAGCGGCACGATCAGGTGGCGCGCGCCGCCGAAGCCGACGTGCACCGGCCCGTCGCCGATCTCCGCGTACCCCAACGCCTCCAGCGCCGCCGACACCAGCGCCGGGTCCGCGGGTGCCGTGCTGGTCGGCACGCTGGTCAGCGACGCCGTGCCACCGGCGGTCTCGACGGTGATCTCCCCGGCCGGGGTGTGGAACGTCAGCGGGCCGTCGCCGATCCGCTCGGCCAGTGCGACGGACGTGGCGATCGTGGCGTGCCCGCAGAACGGCACCTCCGCCTCGGGGCTGAAGTAGCGGACGTCGAACACGCGGCCGGTGGCCCACGGGACCACGAACGCCGTCTCCGAGTAGCCCACCTTCGCGGCGATCGCGAGCATCTCCTCGTCGGACATCCCCGACGCGTCCAGCACCACGCCCGCCGGGTTGCCGCCCGCGGGATCCGTCGTGAACGCGCTGTAGCGCAGTACCCCGGTGTCGCTCATACCCCGCTGCAACGCGTAGCAGTGCTGGAGTCTTCCGTGCCGGGTCCTGGTCGTGAAGTACGTCAGCCCGGCCTTCTCCAGCACCCGGCCGGACGCGGCGTTCTCCGCCTGGTGCCCCGCGACGACCCGGTCGGCGATGGCGAGCGCCTTGTCCCGCAGCTGCCCGGCGGCACGGGTGGCGACGCCGCGGCCCCAGTGCGCCGGGTCGATCCAGTAGCCGATCTCGATCTCGCCCAGGTCGCCGTCGAGCATCTGGCCGAGCCCGACGACCTCGCCGTCCTCGACGAACAGGTGCATGCCGAAGCCGTGGTCCTCCCAGTGCCGCAGCGCCTGCTCGTGCCGCAGCTCCACGTACTCCCGCGTCCAGGGCTTCCCGTCGGCGATGAACGTGGTCATCCTCGGGTCGGTCGCCCAGCGCAGGAAGTGCTCGAAGTGGTCGTCCGCCCAGGGCACGAGTTCCATGACCCCATCGTGCACTAGGACAACTGCTGGAGAAGCCCCTCGCAGGTCCTGACCACGATCTGCGCGGCCTTCCGGTGGTCGTTCGGCGCGTGCGCGTCGGCGGCCTGCGCCTGCCAGCGCAGCAGCGCGTCGAGCAGCGCCTCCCGCAGCTCCCGCGCGTCCGCCTCGTACTCGAACCCGAGCCGTGCCGCCGGAGCCGTGCCCTCGGCGCCGACGATCCGCAACGCCTCGGTCTGCAGCTCGGCGGGCAGCTTCGTGCGCCCGGACTGCAGCGCGGCCACCAGCCGCAGTTCGCGGAAGTCGTGCGCGGAGGCCACGACCCGTTCCAGGTCGGCCACCAGCTTGCGGGCGTTCTGCCGGGGCTCCATCCGCAGCAGCACGTCGAGCGCCAGCAACGCCGACCGCGCCTTGAGGACCTCGCGGCGCTCGGTGAAGTGGATCGCGATCGAGTCGCGCAGCTCGCCGAGCCCGCTGCGCTGCACCAGCTGGCCCGTGAGCTTCACCTGCGAGTCGAAGCCCTGCCGGATCAGCGCGGTGATCAGCCGGACGCCGAAGATCCCGAACCGCTCCAGCAACGCCTGGCGCACCACCGGTTCCATCGCCAGCGGGAACTGCTCGCCGACGAACCGGTCCGCCGACAGCAGGTGGTCCTCCAGCTCCTCCCGCCCGAGGGAGGCGAGGATCCGCAACGCGTCGAACTCGTCCTCCCGCAACGTCCTCGCGGCCACCGCGAGCAGTCCGGCGACCGAGACCACGTTCTGGCACAACGGTTGCACGGCCACGTCACGGCGGTAGCGGCGCGCGATCTGCTTCGCCGACGACAACGCGTCGATGCGTCCGGCGCCGATCTCGTCGGCCCGCGCGAGCACCGCGACCGTGTGGATCGCGGCGGTGCGGGCGATCGGGTGGTCGTGGGCGGACTGCAGGAACTTCAGGTCGTCGTCCTGCACGTGCCGCATCAGGTACAGCACCGCGTCCGCGTCGCCGAGCACCTGCTCCGGCGTCGCCTCGGAAGGGGTGTCGATGAGCACCACGTCCCGCAGCGTCCGCGCGGGCCACTCGACGACGACCTTGTCGGCGCGGTCGAACTGGCCGGTTTCGACGTGGTGCCGCGCACCGCGCCGGCCGATGCCGACCTCGTGCGGACGGCCGGGACCGGAGAACACGTGCGCCCGCGGCTCGGTGCCGCCGCGGTACCAGACGAACGAGCTCTGCGGCACGAACTCGTCGCCGATCAGCGCGTTGACGACGGTGGACTTGCCGATGTGCGACCGGCCCGCCACGGCGATCCGGACGGGTTCGGTGTAGCGCTCGGCGTGCGCGCGCAGCCACGCCGTGGCGCGCGGGCTGTCGCGGTAGACGCCCATCGCCTCTTGCAGCATCGACCAGACGACGCGGTCCACCGTCACGCGGAGAGCTCCATGGTGGGACCCCCGAGCGCCTGCACCCGCTTGTAGAGCGTGACGAGCTTGTCGAGCTCCTTGCGGCCCTCGCGCATCCGGCGCTCGCGGTCGGTCTGGTCGTCCTGGATCGCGCGCTTGGCGCTGCGGGCCGACTCCAGCAACGTCTCCTGGAGCTCCTCGGCGAGGGTGCTGAAGTGGTTGCGCAGCGATCGCTGGATGTGCCGGCCGGAGTCGCGGACGTCCTTGGAGAACTTCACGAAGAAGTCGTCGACGTGCCGCTGGGCGGCGGCCTTCGCGGCGGCCTGGCGGCGCTTCAGCCGTTGGTCGCTTTCGTCCAGGATGGACTTCCCGCCGAACAGGGCACCGGCGCCGAGCGAGATCACGTTGATCAGTGGCATGCCGGCGAGCGACGTGACGAGACCGAACATCAGCACGCCGCCGTAGGAGCCGCGCAGACCCGTGAAGAGCTTCTGCGGCACCGAGAACGGCTCGATCTTCGGCTTCTCCAGCCTGCTCGCGGGTTCCAGCAGGTCGTCGGGCAGCACCGACCCGGGGATCAGGTCCTCGCGGTAGACGGGGAAGTTCTTCGCCACCTTCGCCGCCACCCACTCCGCGCGTTCCATCAGCCAGGCGAAGTTCGTGGTCGCGGCCTCGTTGAGGTTGTCCTCGAGCCACTGCTCGAACTTGTCCCAGCCGACCGCGGGATCGGCCTCGTCGTAGGTCTTGTCGACCTCGCGCAGGATCTTGCGGGTCCGGTCGCGCAGGTCGTACTCGACGTCGGAGACCAGGTCGGCCATCTCGTCGTTGAGCACGTTCTGCCAGCGCGCGGACCGGCGGCGCAGCTCGTCCACGCGCCGTTGGGCCTCTTGCAACGTGGAGATCGTCGCGGTCGTGTGCGCCGAGTCGTGGGCCGTCAGTTCCTCGCGCAACGGCGTGACGAGCTGGGTGAGCGCGCTCGACGCCACCACGGCGACGGCGCGGCGGGCCAGCAGGTCGGCGGACGCGACGATGTCGCGCTGCACGCACGCCAGCAGCTCCGGGAAACCCGACTCGGTGTTGAGCACCTGGTCGCCGGTCTTCGCGGCGCGCAGCCGCAGCGCCGACGACACGGGGATCAGCTTCGCGCGGACCCCGGCGCGGGCCAGCATGGCCCGGTTGCGCTCCACGACGGCCCGCCAGCTCGGCACGAGGTCGATCTTGGTGACGACCACGGTGACGTTCGGGCAGGCCTCCATGACCTTCTTGAGCAGCGTCATCTCCGCCGACGTCAGCTCGCCCGTGGCGTCCGAGACCAGCAGCACGGCGTCCGCCTGCATGAGCGTCGCGAACGTGCTGGCGGTGTGCGCGGAGCGGGTGTCGCCGACGCCGGGGGTGTCGATCAGGACCAGCCCGCTGTCGAGCAGCGCGCGCGGGATGCCGATCTCGGCGCGCACCACGTGCTGTGACTGGGCGGTGGCCTGTTTCGTCACCTGATCGATGGGGACGGCGATCCGCTCGGTCGGCGTGTGGAAGATCGAACCGTTCGCGGACGCGTTGCGGACCAGCGCCGCCGAAGGGGTTTCGGCGTGCTGGACGTAGGTCGGCACGGTCGTCGTGATGTCGTCGCCCACCGCGCACACTGGGGCGTTCAGCAACGCGTTGACCAGCTGACTCTTGCCTTGCTTGGACTCGCCCACGACGAGGACGCGCAACTTGGGATCCAGTTGCTGTGCCCGCTTCTCGCGCAGCCGGGCCTCCAGATCGGGCCGCCGGTGCGTGACGCAGGCCCCGATCGTCTCGTCGAGCACGTCGAGCCAGGGCGGAGCCATCACCTGACTCATAGTGCCGTGTTCACCCCCTTGGGTGAAAGCCTCGAACGCAAAGCCGGTCCTGTTCTGTCAGGACCGGCCTGTTCGGAGGGGCGGTGACGTTGCTCACCGCGGGTGCCGGTTCGATCACGCCGTGCAGACGCCGAACCGGCC
>NZ_JBHXCW010000360.1:0-5801 GCF_042725365.1 Lentzea sp. NPDC060358
GGTCGAGACGAATCTCGACCGGCTTCTCCGGTGTACGCCGCCAGGGACTCGAACCCCGGACCCGCTGATTAAGAGTCAGCTGCTCTAACCAACTGAGCTAGCGGCGCTTGACCCATGTCGGAGCCTTGCTCTTTCCGACACGAAGAACGTTAGCACAGGGCATCCACCGGCTTTTCACGCGGGGGTCGCCCGCCATGGGCGAAGCCCGTGTGGATGAGCCACTGCGCTGCCGTGTAGGTCGGCATCACGCCGGCGGAGGCGAGCCTCGCCGCCCGTCCTCCGAGGACGAACCGGCTCGCGCCGAGCAGGGCGTCGGAGGCCGCGAACAGCGCCGCACCAACGAAAACCCGTCGTGATCCCGCACCGCGGACCGTGGAGGCGGCGGCCACCATCGTGCCGAGCGTGAGGGCGTAGAGGCTCACCGGCCTGCCCATCGGGCCTGCCGCGCGGGCGAAGACGGCGGCGCCCGCGGCCGAGGCGGCGACGATCGGGACCACAGCCCCGCGCGCGCCGGGACAGGACCTGCGCGCCAGTGCCGCCGTGTACCCGATGTGCGCCACCAGGAAGCTGACCAGGCCCGTGCGGAACGCCCGGTCGGACGTGCCGAGCAGGGCCACGTCACCCGCCCACGAACCGGCCAGGCCCACGGCCATGCCGGGGTCGCGGGGAGGGGCGGCCGCGCCGAGGACGGGCATGAGCGCGGTCTTCGTGGCCTTGCGCACTTTTCCCGCGCCCGGCACGGTCGCCGCGACCGAGTCCACGATCGCGGCGACCGCGTACGCCTGCTTCCTCATGAACGCCCCTCGTCGTCGAGGCGTTCAGAGTAGACAGATCAGCTCAGCGTCAGAGCCGTGTCGTCGATCACGAACGACGTCTGCAGCGAGGCGTCCTCCACGCCGGTGAACTTGAACGTCACCGTCTGACCCGCGAGGGACGACACGTCGAACGTCTTGAGCACGTAGCCGGAGGCGGCGTTGGTGTTCGAGAACGTGCCGAGCGTGGTGCTGCCCGCCGTGACGGTCAGCTTGTCGTAGACGGTGCCGCCGGTCTCCTTGGTGTCGATGTGGAGGTAGAACGTCAGCGCCGCCTTGCAGCCGGAGGGGATCGCCACCGACTGGGACAGCGAGTCGGTGTGCGACGAGCCGTAGCCGTTCAGCCACGACGACCAGGTGCCGGTGCGGGCGGGCTCGCCGTCCGCGCTGTGCTGGCCGATGACGCCGGACGACGCCGTCCACGAGGCCGTGCCGGACTCGAAGCCCGGGTTGGCGATCTTCTGGCCCGAGCAGGTGCCGCCGCCGGTGCCGGCGGTCCAGCTGAACGACGCGCTGCCGCTCTTGCCGGTGCTGTCCTGCGCGGTGACCGTGACGGTCGAGGTGCCGGCGGTGGTCGGAGTGCCGGAGATGGTGCTGCCGCTGAGCGACAGGCCGGCGGGCAGGCCGGTGGCCGACCACGTGTACGGGGCGGTGCCGCCGCTCGCCGACAGCGGCAGGCTCACCGCGGTGCCGACGGCGGTGGACTGGTTGCCGGGGTTGCCGACGGTGACCGTGCCGGTCGCGCTGCACGTCGGGTCGGCCGACTGCGCGGGCACGCTGACCGCGTCCCAGGCCGCCTTGACGGTGTTGAACTCCGCGCAGCTGCCGGGGTAGAGGTTCTTCGCCGCGGTCAGGGTCCACGTGCGGTACTTCAGGTACGAGCTGCTCGAGGTCTTGAGCAGCATGGCGTTGTAGAAGATCTTGATGGCCTTCTCGACGCCCAGGCCGGTGATCGACGTGCTGTTGCACGTGGTGCTGGCCGGCTGGCCGTTGGACGGGTTCGTGCCCTGCGAGAGCAGGTAGAACCAGTGGTTGCCGGGGCCGGCGGCCGCGTGCACCTCGGTGTTCGGGATCGACGACGAGTAGCAGTTCGCGTGGCCGAGCGCCGACGGGTTGTACATGTTGCGGATCGGGCCGCGGCCGACGAGGTTGATCGTCTCGCCGACGAGGAAGTCCGGTGTGTCGTAAGGCGACGACTCGTTGGCGTACCACTCGGTGGTGGCGCCGAAGACGTCCGCGACGAACTCCTGCGTGCCCGCGCCGGAGATGCCGCCCGGCGTGTGGTCGTCGATGCCGTGGCCGAGCTCGTGCGCCACGACGTCGATGGAGCCGATCCACTGGTTGGCGCTGTTGTGCCCGATCTGGACCTGGCTGCCGTCGTAGTAGGCGTTCTGGTCGTTCAGGCCGACGCGCATCGGCCAGCCGCCGCCGTTGCCGTCGAAACCGTTGCGGCCCAGCCACTGCGAGAGCATCTTCGACTCGGTCTGCGCCGCGAACAGCACGTCGACGCAGCCGGTCTCGCGGTTGGTCGCGGTGCCGTTGCCCCAGGTGTCGGAGGACTTGGTGAACGTCGTGTTGGTCGCCGCGTCCTGGCAGCTCACGTTGGTGAGCGCCGGGTCCTTCAGCGAGTAGTTCGAACCGGACTGCGTGGTGGCGATGGTGACGGGTCCGTTCCACGCGCTGGTGCCGGTGCCGTGCATGACGCGTTCCTGCTGGCGCAGGACCTTGCCGGTGGCGGCGTCGACGACCACGTCGAGCTTGCTCGGGCCCTCGGAGTCGCGGCCGGTGACCGTGACCTTCCAGGCGAGCTTCGGCGCGGAGTCGAGCGCGTAGACGACCTGCGACGCGGCGCCGACCGAGTCCACAGTGGACATGGTGGCCCGCGCGGCGGCCTCCGCCTGCGTCCCGGTGACCGACGGGGTGGTGCTCGCGAGGTCGATCGTCCTGTCCTGGCCGACGGAGGTCTGCAGGACCTGGCCCGTCGAGTTGGTGACGACGACGAAGTCGCCGCCCACCACCGGGATTCCCTTGTAGGTCCGCTCGTAGGGGACGTACTTCAGGCCGTTGGTGGACGAGATGACGCCGTGGCGGACGAACGCGTCGTTCGCGCTGGCGTGCAGCTGGGCCGGGCGGCTGTCGACGAGGCTCGCGGCCGCGTCCACGGCCATCGCCTCGGCCGTCTGGCCGGGAGGCTGGGCGGCGGCGGTCGGCGCGCCGGTCTGGGTCAGGACGGCGGCGGCGAGCGTGCCTGCCGCGGCCAGCACGAAGGTGCGTCTGGCGTGCATCGGTTCTCCTCGGTGCAGGGCGAAGACACCGGTCCTCGGGTGCAGGGGAGGCCGGTGGTTCGTCGAGGTGAATGTGGTGGCGGAGCACGGAAAGAATGAGTTCCCGGGGACCCGTTAACAAGAACTAACTTATTCACACCCGGATTTTCGCCCGCATTTGTGGGACTTGGTGCCGCACATTCCTTTGTCAGGCGAGTTGGCCGGTTTGCCCCGAGAGGTCGTAGTCCTCCACCGGGAACCGGCTCGCCGCGCGCCGGGTGCCGAACGTCGAGGTGGGACGCGGCAACGTCGCCTCGCCGTGCTGGTTGAAGTAGTGGCCGTGGCGCACTGGCCGGGCGAGAACACGAAGTTCCGCGCGACCTTGGCGCGCATGCGTTCCAGGAACTCGTCGTTGGCGCTCCGGGAGATCTCGAAGATCGACGCCCCCGCGCGTTCATCGCGGTGAACAGCCGGCGCAGAGCCGGTGGGATCGCGAGGCCGGGCTTGGGGCCCACCCGGATCGGCGTGCGCCGGCACACCGTCACCGCGGCTGCCTCGCGCGCCAGTTCGGGGACAAGCTGCACCGCGATCGCGTCCCTGCGCGCCCCGGAGGCCCAGGCCGCGCAGAGCGAGGCGCTGCGGCGCGTGCTGTACGACGGGATCGCCGCCCGTCAGGCGAGCCAGGCCCGTGCGGCGACGACGAGCGCGTCCACCCCGGTGGTGATCGTCGGCTCGAGGTCGGGCGCGAACTCGGGGGAGTGGTTCATCGGCACCGCCTTGCCGGGCTCGCGCGCGCTGAAGTCCGTGCCGCCGAGGAACCAGAACACGGTCGGAATCCCCGCCGCGGCCCCGAAGTCGCCGACGTCCTCGCTCGCGTTGACCACCGCGCCGGGGATCAGCGCGGGCGCGCCGAAGTGCTCGGCGAACGCCGCCACCGTCCGCGCCGTCGCGTCCGGATCGGACACCAGCACCGGCATGCCGTCGTACCAGTCGAACTCGGGCTCGCGCGGCGCCCCGGACGCCTGCGCCTCGGCGCGCACGATCCGTTCGACGGCGCTGCGGAGGATGCCGCGGATGTGGTCGTTGAACGCCCTGATGTTGATCCCGATCTCGGCGGTCTCGGGGATCACGTTCTCCTTCAAACCGGCCTGCAACCGTCCGACCGTGACGACCGCACGCTCACTCGGTGCGATCTCGCGCGAGACGATGCCTTGCAGCCGCACGACGACATGCGCCGCCATCAGCACCGGGTCGACGGCGGACTCCGGCGACGACCCGTGCCCACCGCGCCCGTGCAACGTGACGCGCACCGAGTCGGACGCCGCCATCACCGGCCCGCTGCCGTGCGCGATCATCCCCGCGGGCAACGGCGCGACGTGCTGCGCCAGCACGACCTCCGGCGTGCCGAACCGCTCGAACAGCCCGTCCTCGACCATGTTCCGCGCGCCGACGCCCAGCTCCTCGGCGGGCTGGAAGACCACGAGCACCGTCCCCGCCCACTGCGCCCGGTCCCGCGCGAGCCGCTCGGCGGCCCCGACCAGGCAGGTGGCGTGCAGGTCGTGCCCGCACGCGTGGGCGACCGGCACGTCCTCGCCCTGGGCGTTGGTGGCACGAGCAGTCGACGCGTAGGGCAGCCCGGTCGTCTCCAGCACGGGCAGCGCGTCGATGTCCGCGCGGAGCAGCACGACCGGCCCGTCGCCGTTGCGCAGGACGCCGACCACGCCCGTGCCGCCGACCCCGGTCGTGACCTCGTAACCCAGCGGGCGCAGGGCGTCGGCGAGCACGCCCGCGGTGCGGAACTCCTGCAGGGACAGCTCGGGGTGCCGGTGCAGGTCGCGGTACAGCTCGTGCAGGTCGGTCATGCCGGAGATCCTGTCATCCGCACGGTCTCCACCGGCGGCGAAGCCCGTTGGGTAACGGATCGATAACCGCACCCATCCACTCCCCAGGGGGCGCCGAATCACGAGCAGCAACCGCTCGATGACTCTTTGGAGATGTCTCGTCATGAACAAGACCGTCCGCAACACCGTCCTCGCCATCGGCGCCGCGTCGCTCGCCCTGTTCGGCGCGGCGTGCGGTTCGGGTGACATGGCCAGCAGCGGCACCGGCTCCAGCTCCGCGCCCATGTCGACCTCGATGGCACCGTCGACCTCCGCGATGGCCGACCCGGCCGCGAACCTCGTCGGCCCCGGCTGCGCCGACTACGCCAAGCAGGTCCCCTCCGGCGCCGGCTCCGTGTCCGGCATGGCCGCCGACCCGGTCGCCACCGCCGCGAGCAACAACCCGCTGCTCACCACCCTGGTCAGCGCCGTGTCCGGCAAGCTCAACCCCAAGGTCAACCTGGTCTCGACCCTCAACGGCGGCGAGTTCACCGTCTTCGCCCCGGTCGACTCCGCCTTCGCCAAGATCGACCCCGCCACCATCGAGAAGCTCAAGACCGACGACGCCCTGCTGACCAAGATCCTCACCTACCACGTCGTCCCCGGCCAGATCGCCCCCGACAAGATCGCCGGCGACCAGAAGACCGTCGAGACCGGCACCGTCAAGGTCACCGGCTCCGGCAACGCCATCAAGGTCAACGACGCCAACGTCATCTGCGGCGGCGTCAAGACCGCCAACGCCACCGTCTACCTCATCGACACGGTGCTGATGCCCGCCTGACATCTCCAGGGCAGCAGCACCGCGAACTCCGGGAACCGTGCACCACACGGTTCCCGGAGTTTTT